>JACQYL010000034.1 GCA_016208165.1 Deltaproteobacteria bacterium | reverse complement strand
CCGAAGTTTGACACTTGGCGGCCGATAAATCTATCATAACATATTGGAATCTGGATCAAAGTTGGATTTTGTCGTGTCGGATATGTAGTGTATAATTAAACCATTAATATATTGACATAATGTGCTTAATAATGTATTATGTAGGCTATGTTTGTCCGGGTTCATCGACAGAAACATCGGGGCAAGGCGTACAGCTCCGTGCAGATATGCGAGAGCTTCCGAGATCCCGTCCGGGGAGGAGCCCCGAGAAACCGAGTGATCGTAAACCTGGGGCCGCTGGAAAAACTGGGGACCGAGACGCTTCGCAATCTTGCAAACGGGTTCCTTCGTGCGGCTGGGGAGCCACAGCCGGTGGAGGAAGAAGCTCAGTTGTTTTCCGCACGCGACTTCGGCCACGTTCATGCGGTTGGTAGTGTATGGGATCGGCTGGGATTCAAAGAGGCTCTCGGACGCGCCGGTATTGCCGGTTCGGCCGCCTTTCCGGCTGCGGAACTGATCCGGATGCTGGTCGTCAATCGAGTCTGTGACCCGTGCAGCAAACTTGCGCTTCTGGACTGGCTGGATTCGGTGCATTACAGCGACCGGGACAAGCCTTCCTATCATCACCTGTTGCGGGCCATGGACCGTTTACTTGAAGTCAAGGAAAAGGCGGAACCGTTCATCGCCAAGCGGCTGCTTAGAGAATCCGAGCCGTTGGAGTTGGTCTTCTACGACATTACTTCGACCTACTTCGAGGGCGACCGCTCTTTGCTCGATGGTGACTTTCGCAGATATGGTTACAGCCGGGACGGCCGCTTTGACAAGCGCCAAGTGGTCATCGGAATGGTGGTGACGCGCGAGGGAATCCCGCTGTGCCACCATGTATTCGCCGGCAACACGGTGGACAAGTCGACCGTATTGGAAGTGGTTATGGACCTTAAAAAGAGGTTCGACTTGAAGCGCGTGGTCTTCGTGGGCGATCGCGGTATGCTGTCCGATGCCAACCTCGACGGGCTGCTCGGTGAAAAATTAGGATTCATCGTGGCGCATCCGGTCCGACGGAACGCGTTGGCCGCCGAGATCATCGGATCGCTTGAAAAAGGATTCGACAGGCAAAGCGACAAGGAGCAATTTCTGGAGCAGGAGCGGGAAGGCGTACGTTTTGTCCTCGCCTATTCCCCCGAGATCGCCCTTGAGACCAGGAGGGGCCGGGAAAGCCGTCTGGAGGCTTCAGACGCATGGATCAAGAAAGCGCTCCACAAACTGGCCCATCCAAACGCGAAAGGTAGAAAGCCAACGCCGTCCGGGACATACGACCGAATCCGCGACCACCTTCGCGATCACAACCTGCTTCGTTTTTACCACTTGAAACCGACCGGCGACAAGGTCACTGTCACCAAAGACCGAAAGGTGCTGGAGTGGGAAAACAAGGTCGACGGCATGCTGATGCTGGAGACCACGGACCTCACTCTGCCGTTGAACGAAGTGGTAGGCTGCTATAAGGAGCTTGCCGAGATCGAGCGTGGGTGGCGGTCTCTGAAGAGCACGCTACTGATCCGTCCGGTATATCACTGGACGGAAAAGCGGATTCGCGCTCACATCTTTGTTTGTGTACTGGCCCTGCAGATCGAACGGTGGATGCGCAGAAAACTCAAAACCGTTTCCGTACCCAAAGCCCTTTTCCAACTCCAGCGGATTAAGATGGGGGAACTGGTAACCAAGGGAAGCAAGACGCGCGTGCTCACTAGGCCGACAAACGAACAAAAACAACTGCTCGTCTCGATTGGTGCGCCTCCCATTCCCTCGTCGCTGCCATGAAACGGAGTTTGTAGTGTAAAAACGGCCATCCTCGTATAGATAACCTATTGATATTACAATATATTATTTCTATAAGTGTCAAACTTTGGAGGTCAGGGGTATATTGCTCAATTATTGAGCAACATGCCCAACCAATTGCTCAATTTCTGCGCAATAGCCGGGTATCGATCTTGAGCCGAAATGGCCGAATCCCAGTAAAATAAATCTGTTCTTGCATTTGGCACATAAGCTGCATAAAATTTTTTAATTCAAACAGACCGACAATGATGAGAAAGATGCCTTTACAAAATTGAGGGGGACAGACGCGGCCCTTTTGATCAGGGGATAATAGGATGGATGACGGCCGGTCTGTAGGGGCGGTTCGTCCTTCGACGGAGCTCAGGATCCGTGACGAACCGCCCTCGCAGTGGAAATTGATGCGACATAACCGACGATCCATCCGATTGCACGGATACGATTATTCACAGGCCGGGGTCTATTTCGTAACCATTTGCGCCAGGAACCGGGAATGTTTGTTCGGGGACGCCGTGGACGGGAAAACAGTTTTGAACGATTTCGGCCAAGAGGTTGCAGACTCGTGGGAATGGCTGGCGACACGACACGGTTATGTGGAATTGGATGAACGGGTCATCATGCCCAATCATGTGCATGGGGTTATCGTAATTACCGGCGTTACCAAGGGCGGTTCGCCCTTCGACGGGGCTCAGGATCCGTGACGAACCGCCCCTACGGAAAACCGCAAACCCATCGGTCGTTTGGTGGGCGCATTCAAAACGGTATCCACAAAACGCATCAACCATCTTCGAGGCACCCCACGCGCTAAAATATCGCAGCGCAATTATTACGAACATATCATCCGCAACGATGACGAACTGAACCGGATTAGGGAATACATCGTCAATAACCCTGCGCAATGGGAAACGGATCGGGAAAATCCGAATATTGTCGTAAAGGCTGGTTTTAAACCTGCCCCGCAATTGGCGTGACGATGGAACATAATTTCCAACACGCATTCCTTCGGGATGTATTGACGACGCCCGGTAAATCGCCGCAAACCGTCAAGGCTCGGGTGCTCTTATGTTATTGGCGCATCGAAAGCTTGGGACGACCGCCACCGAGACTGCCGGCAGGCTCAAGATCAGTCAACCGGCGGCAAGTCGCTTGTCGGACTGGGGTAAACAAAAAGAATAATGATCCAGTTTGATTGGAGAAAAATGGTTTAAAGGTATGGACGTCCCCATTATTTCTTTATTATTGCAAGAAGTTCCGAACTCAAGATGGCTTAGTCCTCGTGGCCGTTCGGGTTCGCTCGCCGCCCCGGGCACGAAGTTGGGCCGAGCTGGGGCTCGGCGTTCCCAGGGGAAAAAGGATCAAGTCTCATTTTGACCCTTATTAGGCCGACATCACAGGATGAACCGCAACGAAGAGTCGGTCTCCGTATTGCCGCCCACAAGATACAGTACCCGCCCAACTTGCCCTAAAAATCACCCATCCTGCTGACTAGACGAACCAACATCATTTCTACTCGTCGTCACCAATCGCTTAAACATCGATCAATCCGGCTTTCCCCTGATGAGTCACTATAGGGGATGTGCATGTTTGTAGGCTTTGCAGGAATTCTTTGCGATCGAAAGACGGAAGATGTTCCGGTCCGATGATGATCCGTTGAATTTCGTTCACCGGCTCTCGGAATTGTAGGTATTCACGGGGTGCGGGCTGTCACAGTATGGCTGGAACGCGCCCCGCAACAACTTTCGGGTCTGTTACGCGCGCCCCCGACCGCAAAATGCGCGCGGGGAAAAATCCGCTGAAAGCAGGTCCTTCCCCGTGAACGTTGTCCTTTTTCCCGGCAGGCTTCTCGATCTTGCCGGAAGTTCTATTATACGGTTACAGCCATTAGTTGATACTAACGGACGTTGCGTCCTCCATCGGGTCTTTGAACGGGACTTCGATTCTCAGCAGTCCGTTCTCGTAATGCGCCTTGGCGGCCTTGTCGTTCACCGGACAGCAAAAAGCCATCGTGGATGTATATTCAATCTCGTCCCTGGGGGCGTCGAGGTACATGCTGTCCTCATGCATCTTCAAATGAATATCCTCTTTCTTGACGCCGGGGATGACCGCTTCGATAAACAGTTTGGTATGTTCGGTATCGACCCAAGAACAGACGTCCGGAGATACTTTCATTCTTTCTTCCATTCCGGATCAACTCCTTTCGTTTGCTTTCGATCAAGCTGTTGAAAGCGCATCGATCTCTATTTTTCGGATGGGCTGAGAGTCGTTCGCCGGAATCGGCCGGAACGAACATCTCAGCGCTTTGCAGGTTTCAGCCCAATACGCTTCCTCGCTGATCTGTCCGTAACATAATCAGGAGTCATGTACTGTCAATCGGACGAGAAAGTAGGACAGCGGCCCCCACAGCAGCCCGTTGAAAAAGGATGAGATGCAAGGCGCGCAAATCCCGAGGAGTGAGGCGTACATAGAGTACGTCGCAGTGACGAGGGATGAAGCGCAACGCCGCAGATCGCGTTTTTCAACAGCCTGATAGGGTATTTTGAGGGGAAGAAGCCCCGCCCCGTGGTTTTCGTGGCAGGCGGAGAACTCATTTTTTGTCTTCTGAAAAAATGAGTTAAACTTTTTCAGGAAACGTCCGATCTTTAAAAGTAAAGAGACAAAGAAAAGCGAGAAACAAACAAGCTGTCCGGCTTCAACACAAAATGCATAAAACCCCGGAGAGCCGAGAGGCCTCGAGAGGGTAGAGTTGAAAAACGGAAGCACCTGGGCAGCTTAGAGAGCTTCTGAAGTGTAGGTGCATATTCTCGCTGCGCGTCTGCAAACTATAGATGATGCGCGTCGCACGGGGAGAAAAACCGCATATTCGGTGCTCAAATAAAAGTTGGCCCTGTTGGATCGTTCACTTAAAAGACAATATCTAACATATGTGTCAGGTAAAGCAAGAAACTTTCCAACTTAACACTAATCAGATAGCGGTTGGCCCTGTTGGGACGTTAACTGACGAAGAAACATCTAACACATGTGTCAGCACGGAAGAGGTTTCGGATTTCCACGGTCTGGTAGTCATTCCGCCGGGCATGGACCTTTTCCCACCACGTCGTAGACGGTCTCCCGGACCTTTCCCGGCACGACGCCGGGAATATCCCCTCTTTTCTTTACAGCATGGATGTCGATAGGGTTGCGCGGCTTCAAGGAGTTCCGAAACCGCCGGACCTGTTTATGGTCGCCGATGTACCCGCCGGTGATACGGCTCCGGCGCATGTTGAACCACGCGATCAGGCGCTCCAGGTTCTGATGACCGGCAGCTACGGGAAGGGACATCCGTATGCGGGAGAAGACTCTGCTAAACGTTGAGAGAAACGCGCTTCCATGGTAAGATTTCACAATCCACCGGTTCTTTCCCCCAAAAACACCGAAAGCTCTCGCAGGTGTTCGATTCATCCCATGCAATTCCGGCAACGGTGGAAGCACGGCAAGGCTGTTGAGATTTCAAGTGCAAAGAAAAAAGGACTCAACATGGACGGTCACAAAGGACTGACGGTGGAAAAACCCGTCAAATTGGTTTTCGCGGGCGGCTTTCTAGGCTCCGGCAAAACCACGGCCCTGGCGGGTTTGGCCAAGCGGTTGATCCGGCGCGGCATGCGGGTGGGGATCGTCACCAACGATCAGAGCGAGAACTTGGTGGATACGGTCATTGCGAGACGGATGCTCACGGAGCTGGGCGTTCCTGTGGAAGAGGTGGTCGAAGGATGTTTCTGCTGCAAGTTCGACGACCTCATCATTCAGATGGAGAAGATACTCGCCCACCACCCGGACGTGCTGATGGGCGAGCCGGTGGGAAGTTGCACCGACTTCGTGGCTGCAGTGGCCAATCCCATAAAGATTCGTTACAGGGACGCCTTCAGGTTTGCACCGTTCTCGACCATGGTGGATCCGGCTCGAATGCGCGAGCTGCTGTTGGGTGAAACCCGGACATCGTTTCCCGAAGAGGTTTCCTACCTGTTTCAAAAGCAGTTGGAAGAGGCGGACGTCATCGTTCTCAACAAGATTGACCTTCTCGGAGGCGATGAGAGAGACAGGCTGGTGTGCGCTCTGGAAGAACGTTTCACGGAGAAATCCGTGAAGGCGGTGTCGGCCCGGGAGGGCGAGGGCATGGATGACTGGTTGGAGCATCTCCTTTCCGCCGCGCCCGGAGCGAACACCGTCCTCAAACAGATCGATTATGATCGGTATGCCACCGCCGAGGCGGTCCTGGGCTGGTTGAATGCAGCGGTTAAGGTCTCCGCGGACGAATCGTTTGATGTGAACGCGTTTGCCCTTGCTCTGACGGAATCCCTGGCGGAGGCTTTCCGGGAGAGAGACGCGGAGATAGGGCATTTGAAGCTGGTCATTACGGCCGGGGGAAAGGCGCTTTGGGCCAATGTCACCCATCTGGGCGAAGAACCGGCCGTCAGCGGCGACCCGCTGGGAGAGCGGCGTCAGGTCAGTCTGGTGCTCAACGCGAGGGTGAAAATCGATCCGGACGAGCTGGACGCCGTGGTGCGTGATTCGATTGCCGGAGTCTGCCGGCGATCGGGCCTCCGGTTTGACATCGTGAACCTGCAGTGCTTCAGTCCCGCGTATCCAAATCCTCCTCACATCATCCGTGAAGGAGTTTAAGTGGTGGGATTGCCGGAAGGACAGGGGCTCCCGATACGGTACGCGATTTCAAAGACGTCATTCCGGACGAACGCAGCGAGATCCGGAATCCGGAGAAATTCAAGGAATGTTGGATGCCCCGCCGGGACCGGCGGGCGATGACGTGTGAAGACACATCCGTACTTGCCGGGGTCGGCGTTTATCCTACCCGGGAAACGACCGCTCGGCGGCGGGGGGATGAAGCCCGACCGTACCGGCGCCACACCGTGTGGCAGGTGTACCGTTCCGCAAATTCGGAGGTGCGACGTTGATCCGGATCGAGGTGATCGCCATTCAGCCGCCGTGCGAGATCTGCACCAAACTGTTTGAAAACGTCAAGAAGGCCGTGGCCGATGCCGGAGTGGAAGCCGAAATCAAGAAGCGTTGGATCCTATCGGAAGACGTGCTCCGGGAATTCGGACTATTGCTCAGTCCCGCCATGGTGATCGGCGGCGTCGTGGTGTCTCAGGGAAGGCTCTTCAAAACGGAAGAAATCGTCGGTCTTCTCGAGGGGGGATGATGGGCCGCGAATAGGCGGTTCAGGCCGGCCCGCGCCTTATTTAACGGACGCGGACGGGTCGCCTCGATGCAACGACGTTATTCGGAGTGCGAAGACCTGAACTCGGGATAGAGCACTTTGGCGCATTCGGGGCAGATTCCGTGGCTGAATTCGGCCTCGGAATGTTTACGGATGTAGGACTCGACCTGTTCCCAATACCCTTCGTCGTTCCGTATTTTCTTGCAGTTCACACAAATCGGCAGAAGGCCGCTCAATCTCTTGACTTCGGCAAGGGCGTTTTGAAGCTCTCCTATTAAGCGTTCCCGGTCTTCTTCCACCCGGAGTCGGTCGATGATCTCCCGCTCGCATTCCAGCACCTTGGCGTGGAGTGAAGCCGATTTCTCGTCAACCTCGCACCTGAGCAACAGGGTCTGAACGATGTTGGCCACAACGCCGCTCATGATGGAGAGATCTCGCTTGCGATGGGAAGGCAGAGGCTCGGGAGTTCCAAAGGAAACGTTCAGCACTCCAATGGTCTGATCCCTGGTCGACAACGGCAGACACGCCAGGGCCGGAGGGGTGAACGAGCCGGAATTCCGTTTGAGAAGTCCGGGGTCGGAAGAAGTCTCGTCCCAGAATCGAGGTCTGTTCTCGGCGAATACGCGCCCTGCTATTCCTTCTCCAATCCTGAAGGTGAGATTTCTATTATACGGACCGGTTTGTTCCCCCAACAGATCGACGGCGCCCCTGGCCGCCAGCAGCCGGAGCAGGTTTTCCGCCGGATCGTACAGCAGCACGGAGCAGTTTTCGATGTCATTGTGTTCGCGGACCAGAATCTCCAGAATCTCGGTAACCGCGCTGCGCAGACTGAAACCCTCGAGTGTTACGGCTGTGAGCTGCGAGATGGTGGACAGCATTCTAACGGAAGACTCGAGTCGGATCCCCATGTTGGGCAGGATATCGAACAGACCTCGGTTTTGTCCGACCAGTTTTTCATTCTCGGTCTTCAAATCGCCGAGTTGTTCTTTGAGCCGCCGGTTCTCCTGAACCAGTCCCTCAACCTCGACCGGATCGATCACGGAGATTTTCCCCTTTCCCCAGAAGCTGCAGCCAGAGATGCTGCATGGATGGTAACATCCGCCCGACGTGGGTCGCTATTTCGCGAAACGTTCTTTCGGAAAGATTCAAGGCCTTCAGCGCCATGGAAACATTCCACGGCCGGGAGTCATGGATCATGCCGAGTCGAAGCGCCTTGACGAGCCGGTCGGCCAAGGCAACGATACAAACAGCCTTCACGTAAGGGTTTTTCACTTGGGGACGATGATGTCCCTGAATAACCATTGTGTGGACTTCCGGGAGACTCCACCTTTTGGCCAACCAGTAGCCGATGCGCGTGTGTTCCAATCCAAGTTCTTCTTCCGCCAGATAATAAGGCATGCCACCTTCCTCCAGGTCCAGAAGGGCAGCCAGGTCTTCTTTCAAACAGGTGGCGAGAACCAGTTTACCCACGTCATGCAGCAGCCCGGCGATCATGGCCTCGCCGGGAGCTACCTGGCGGGTAGCCTCGGCAATGAAGCTCGCCGCCCAGGCAACAGCCATGCAGTGGACCCATAGGGCTTCGGCGTTAAAGCCGCGAGGCGTCTTCCTGAAATCGAAAACCCCGGCCAATCCGCTGCCCAAAGCCAAGAACTGCAGTTCCCTGTAGCCGATAAGCACCACGGCATGCCGTATGGTGGTGATTCTTTGCTGAAAGCCATAATAGGCCGAGTTGGCCAAACTCAGTAACTTGGACGCCAGCGCTACATCGTGTTCGATGATACTCTCCAGTTTGGCCGCGGTCGTGTGACTACTTCCAAGCGCTTCCAGAAGTTGCCAGACCACATGAGGCATGGCCTCCAGGCGCTCGATTTGCAGGACATGCCGCCGCCGTTCATCAAGCAGAGAGTTGAGATCTTTCTTCGACAACGCCTCCTCGCCTTCTTTGGGAAGTCCGTTGGGTTCCAAGACCGAGCGAGCCCATCCAAGCAGAAATCTCGCAACCACCGTGCCACCAAGGGTGGAAAGAAAAGCACAATAAGTCGGGTCCTAATGAATTCAGTTCCTTATCACCCGTCAAGCACGTTTTTGCCCGTTTTCAGCCGGGGTGAAGTCGTTTCGGAAGACGGAAGAGAGAACGGCATGGAGCTTTAGATTACAAAAAAGTAATTCGTCGGCGCGATTTGCATCACACCGGCCGCGTAGATCGGATGGGAAGCCAGCCTGACCAGACTCGCCGGGCGCTTTTCGCTGTCTTCCGTTTCGGAATCAGGCCTACTCGGGTTCGACCATCGAGCAGGGGTCTTGGTTTAGTTTCGCCTGGCAAAGGCCGGGCAAGGCGCTCGGAAGCGAAGAACGACGTCCCTGTTCCGGTGGGGCGCCGCCTTGCCGCCCGCGATGCGAAAAAGCGGACGGCTTCTCCCTCCGGGTGGAATCATATGACCTCGAGCTGTAAGACCAAGGGGGAGCGTCCCTATCCTGATCGGTCGTTGGCTCAGTTCTTCGCATGGAACGGTTCCAGGCCCCTCTCCACCCGTCGGATGTTTTCCGCAACCGCCTTCACGATTCCGTTCATGGAAACATCGGTGGATCCGCCGATGTGAGGAGTGGCCAATACGTTGTACTTGAAGATAGGATCCGCGGGATCGGGTGGTTCCTCCCAGTAGACATCCAAGCCGGCTCCTGCGATGCGACCTTTTGCCAGGGCTTCTTCCAGCGCATCGCGATCCACGAGGCCGCCTCTGGACAGATTGATCAGATACGCATCTCGTTTCATGAAAGCGAGCGTTTCCCGGTTGATGATGCGCCTGCTCAAGGGACTCACCGGAAGGGCAAGCACCACAAAGTCCGAACGTTCGAGCAGCTTTTTCAGATCTTCCGGCCCTCCAACCCAATCCAGACCCAGTTCTTTCCCGGCCTTGGCCGGATCGTGTTGCTTGACGCCAATGATGTGAACGCCGAACGATTTGAGCCTTTGCACCATGGCCCGGCCGATTCCGCCGAGTCCGATCAGTCCGACGGTCCTGCCGGAAAGGGCTCTTCCACGGGGTTCTCCCATTCGACGATCTCGAAGGCTTCGTTCCATTCCCCGAACGTCTCTGGAAAGCCCGACCATCATATAAATGCCCAATTCGGCGACGGAGTCGGCGTTGCCGGAACTGTCGGTGGGCACGTTCGCCACCCAGATATTCCGCGCCCGAGCCGCATCGATGTCCACGCCCTCCAAACCGGATCCGCATTGCTGAATGAGCTGCAGGCGATCCGCCGTGTCGATCAGATCCTTTGTCACGGGGGACATGGTAGGGATCAGTATATCGAACCCTTGCAGGGTCTCTACGGAGAATTTTCCCGAGGCCTCAAAGGCGAATTCGGGAAGTTCCTCGCGGATGGAGCCGAAAAATCCGCCCCACGCGTTTTCCGGAGCGGCAAACAGGATCCTCATGACGTGACCTCCTTGGTCCGGGTGTGAGGGTTTTGGCTCGAAGGATCCCGGGCGAGCCTCGTAACAGGATCCGTGCTGATTTCATGGCAACGATGCGGACGGCATTCGGACCTCCGGGGATCTCGGAGGGCCGCGCTTCCGGACCGGATTGTAGCCGAGACGAATTCCGGGGTAAAGACTCTTCGATCGGCGCCGGCTCGGGAATCCGGACGAATTCCCTGATCCGTACGATCGACGTATGGGAGCGGGTGAGGGATCGGACCGTTCCCGCAAGCGACCTTCCCGGAGACGCGCTTTCACATATCGGACCTGCTGCTTTGATTTTGGACTTGAAAATCGACGGCGTCTGTGTTCGGAATGGCGAACGTCACCGGGTATCGATTTTTGTCCATGAGAGGCTGTAGCCGGTTTTTTTGTTGGGATCAGGATGCCGGGAAAAGGAGGATGCCATGCGAAGGCTTTTGGTGGGTGGTGTGGTGGTGCTGGCCGTAACTCTGATGTGCGTTTGCGGCGCCTGGGGGAAGTCCCTGAAAATCGGGTTCAATTTGCCCATGACGGGCGGCATTCCGGACGTGGGTGAAAGCTCGAAGGAGGCGGCTGAAATGCTGAAGGAGCAGGTCAACGGCGCGGGCGGCGTCAAGGTGGGAAAGGATGTTTACGACCTCGACTTTGTGTACGAAGACAACGAGGAGAAGGCCGAATCCGCCACAGCCGCGATGCTGAAGCTCATCACCCAGAACGAAGTCCTCGCCATTATCGGCCCTCAGGCCAGCAAACAGGCCGTACCCGCGGGTGAAACGGCCGATTCATTCGAGACGCCGATGATTTCTCCCTGGTCCACCAATCCCAACACCACATTGAACCGACCTTACGTCTTCAGGGCTTGTTTCCTGGATCCGTTCCAAGCACCGGTCGCCGTGAATTTCGTTTCCGAAGAGTTCGGCGCCAAGAAAGCCGCCGTCATTTACGACATTGCCAGCGACTATCCGAACGGTCTGGCGAACGATTTCAAAAAAGCATTCGAGAAACGGCACGGGGACGGTTCCGTGGTTGCATTCGAAACCTTTACAACCAAGGACACGGACTTCAGCGCTCAGCTCACGAATATCGTCAAATCGGACGCCGATGTGCTGTTCGTCCCTCAATACTACGGTGAAGTGCCTCTTATCGTGAAACAGGCTCACGAACTGGGGTGGAAAAAGCCCATCATGGGCAGCGACAGTTGGGGCAGCGGAGACCTCATGGGGCTCTGCGGAGACGACTGCAAAGGGTTGTTTTTCACCACGCACTACTCTCCCGTGGGCGCAAAGGGTTCTACAAAGGAATTCATCGACCGGTACTCAGCCAAGTACGGACGAGTGCCGAATGACGTGGCCGCCCTGACCTGGGACGCCATCCGGCTCTTGCTCGAAGCCATCCGGAACACGAGGGGATTGACGGGCAACCTTCAGAACGACCGGAAGGCGGTAAGAGACGAGCTGGCGAAAATCAAGGACTTCGAGGGAGTTACCGGCAAGATGAGTTTCACGACGACGGGGGATCCCATCAAATGCGCCGTTGTGGTGAAAATCAACGATAAGGGCGAATACGAATTTTACAAATCCGTGTGCCCGTGACTCCGGCATCGTGCTTCTCGATCGATAGGAACCCTTTTATCGGATTCGAACAGAGAGCGTTCTATTGTCCCTGGACCATTTTCTTCAGAACTTGCTGAATGCTCTTCAATGGGGCAGTTTTTACGCCCTTATTGCCCTCGGCTACACCCTTGTCTACGGTGTGCTGTTGCTGATCAATTTCGCCCATGGCGACATTTTTATGGTGGGAGCCTACATCGGATTTTTCGTGGCTACCTTCCTGATCGGCTCCTACTCGTATCATATTCCTTTTGGCCTCCCCAATGAAGTGCTCTTCGTAATCACCGTCCTGGTCACCATGGTCCTCACCGCGGGGGTGGGCGTTACCCTCGAGCGCGTAGCATACCGTCCTCTCCGGCGCAGAGGGGCGGGCCGTCTATATCTCGTGATCACCGCGCTGATGGCGGGTCTCATTCTCGAACACGGGAATCTGGCCCTCCTGGGAGCGAGCCGGCGCAGCTTTCCCGAACTGATTCCGAAAGTCGTATATCAGTGGGGAGGAGTGGTCGTCACCAATGTCAAGTTATTGGTCATTGTAACGACCGTCATCGTGTTCTTGCTTCTGGAAGCCGTCGTCCGAAAGACCAAACTGGGTATGGCCATGCGAGCGATTTCCTACGACCGGTTCGCGGTTCCGCTCATGGGCATACCCGTGGACACGGTCATCGTGTTTACGTTCGTGCTGGGTTCGTCCATGGCGGCCTTGGCCGGAGTCCTGTTCGCCGCGGCCTATCCGGTGCTCGAACCCTACATGGGAGCGCTCATTGGCTGGAAAGCGTTTATTGCGGCTGTTGTTGGAGGAATTGGGGAAATCCGGGGAGCGTTTGTCGGAGGATTTCTGTTGGGGTTCGTCGAGATTTTCGTGGCCGCCTTCTTTCCTTCCACGCTTCGAGATCTGATCGCGTTTTTTGTATTGTTGATCTTCCTGAGTTTTAAACCCACCGGGATTTTCGGCGTTGCACGGAGTACGAAAATTTAGCGCGGATCGCTCTCCGGGCGACTCGCTGTGCACGAAAGGCTGTTGAAAGGATTTCATGCGACCGAGCGTTGGATTTGTTCTGTACGCACTTGCCGCCATCGTGGTGTTGACCTTGACCCAATGGAACGGCATCAATGCCTACGTTCAGATTGTCATCATGTTCATCGGGATCAATATCATCCTCTCCTCGTCGCTGAATCTGATCAACGGCTATATGGGCGAATTCTCCTGCGGGCACGCCGGATTCATGGCCGTCGGGGCCTACATCGCATCCATATTGAACGTCTGGCTTTTTGCTTCCGATCAGGTTTTCGGTCCGCCCCTTTTTCCCCCGAGCAGCGCCCTCTTTCTTTTCCCGGTAACGCTCCTGATCGGCGGGATCGGAGCTGCGTTGGCCGGGCTCCTCGTGGCCGTTCCCTCCTTTCGCACCAGGGGCGATTATCTGGCCATCATCACTTTAGCGGTCAACTACATCGTCAAGAGTTCGATCGAGAACATCCAGGCGATCGGCGGCGCCAGAGGATTCATGGGAATGCGCAAGGTGGTAAAATCCATGACCGAGGCGATCGACCTTCCATGGGTGATGATCTGGATTTTCGTGTCCGTGGGGATCACGGTGTGGCTGATTCGCCGTTTCGTCAATTCGACGTATGGTAAAGGCATGGTAGCTATTCGAGATGATGAAATCGCCGCTGAAATCATGGGAGTGAATACCCGCCGAATAAAGATGATCGCCTTCATGCTTTCGTCCGGTCTGGCCGGAGTGGCCGGAGGACTGTTCGCCCATATCCTCGGATATATCAATCCCGGATCGTTTACGATCCTCAAATCAACGGAAGTCATGGTGATGGTCTACCTGGGAGGCATGGCTTCGTTGAGCGGGTCGGTGATGAGCGCCGTCGTGTTCACCTTGTTGCTCGAGCTGCTCCGGCCGTTACAGGTGCTGAAGTGGGTGGTCGTCCCGCTGATGCTGATCGTGCTGATGTTGTTCCGTCCTGAAGGAATCATGGGAAACAGGGAGCTATCCGATGTATTTCCAAAACTTCGGCGATGGTTTCAAGCCAAGGAGCCGACAAGCTGATGGTCCTTCTGGAGGTCTTGGGTCTCACCCATGATTTTGGCGGGCTCCGGGCCGTGGAGCGTTTCAACCTGAAACTCGAAGAGGGTGAGCTTTTGGGTCTCATAGGACCCAACGGAGCGGGAAAAACCACTCTGTTCAACCTCACCTGCGGGTTCTACGAGCCATCGGAAGGTGAAATCCGATTCCTGGGGAAAACGATTGCGGGCTTGCGCCCTCATGCCGTGACCGCTTTAGGGATCGCTCGTACATTTCAAAATATCCGTTTGTGGAGCACGCTCACCGTCTTCGAAAACGTCTGTATTTCTCAGCACCATCGGCTGGGCTACGGATTTCTGGATGCGATCCTGAGGACCAAACGGTACCGGGAGTGCGAAGGCCGTGTTCGCAGGTCCGCGAGGGAACTGATGGAGATCCTGGATCTCGAGGACTATGCGGACGAGGCGCCCGGGAATCTGGCGTACGGGCTGCAGCGTCGGGTTGAGTTATGCCGGGCCCTCTCGGTGCGTCCTAGGTTGCTGCTGCTGGATGAACCGGCTGCGGGCATGAATCCGGGTGAAGCCGGACAACTTATCGAGACCATTCGATGGATCCGGGAGCGTTTCGGTCTCACCATCTGGCTGATCGAGCATCAAATGAGGGTGGTCATGTCCCTGTGTGATCGGATTCAAGTGCTGGACTTCGGAAAAACCATCGCACAAGGCACGCCCTCCGATATCCGCCGCAACGAGGCCGTGATCAAAGCCTACCTCGGCGGTCAGGAATCAACCCATGCTTCAAGTTGAGCAACTACACGCGCGGTACGGCGCCATAGAGGCTTTGCACGGTGTTTCCTTCCATGTAGAGCCTCAAGAGATCGTTGCCCTCCTGGGCGCTAATGGGGCCGGTAAGTCCACCACCTTGATGACCATTATGCGGCTGCCTCCTCCGGAAGCTCCCCTCGTGACGAGTGGCCGTATTACCTATAAAGGCGCGGATCTCCTCAATGTGGCGGCTCACGAAGTTGTGGCGCGGCGCCATATTGGGCTCGTTCCCGAGGGCAGGCGAATTTTCGGTAATCTCACGGTCCTGGAAAACCTCAAACTGGCTACCTACGCCCGCAGAGACACCGAGGCCATATCCAAGGACTACGATCGGGTGTTCACTCTGTTTCGAAGGTTGTCCGATCGGAAGCACCAGCGCGTGGATACGTTGAGCGGCGGCGAGCAGCAGATGCTGGCCACCGGCAGGGCGTTTATGTCCGGGGCCACGTTCATATTGCTCGACGAACCTTCCATGGGTCTGGCGCCCATGCTCATGCAGGAGCTGTTTCGCGTATTGAAGGAACTCAACGAAACCGGCACGACCATTTTGGTGGTTGAACAAAATGCCCGCCTTGCGCTCTCCTACGCCCACCGCGCCTACGTTATGGAAACCGGCCGCATCGTGATGGAGGGTCCTGCCCGCGACCTCGCTGAAAACCCGGAAGTGAAAAGGGCCTACCTGGGATAGGTATGAGTTGACAGGGTGATTGGGGAACACTCCCTGCTGCGGGGCTCCTCCAGTTAATCCATAAGACTAAAGTAATTGCCGTGCAATCCGATATGGTTTAAGGGACCGTAATCTATGGGTTCCGCTTTGCGTACCGGCCGGGAACCGGCATTCCTTTTTGAAGTCCGGAGTCGGGCCCTTTTTCCAAGCAACCGTTGATAGCTTGCAGCGAGTGGGAGATCATGGGAACCAATAACGTTATCTTTCTGGAAGTCATCGAGTGGTTTGATGAATCGGGAAAGGAGATCGTGCACCGAATCCCTGAGCAAGGTTCCGGGGAAATCAAATTCGGAGCCCAGCTCGTCGTACGTGAGAGCCAGGTGGCTGTTTTCTTTTACAACGGGAAAGCCATTCACGCTTTCAGGCCCGGGCGGCACACCCTGGTCACGGCCAATATCCCGATTCTGACGAAGATCCTCTCCATCCCGTGGGGCATGACAAGCCCCCTTCGAGCCGAGGTGTGGTTCGCGAACATGAAGACGTTTCCCAATCTGACGTGGGGAACGCGGGATCCGGTGGCGTTCAAGGACGGACAATTGGGACTCATACGCTTGAGGGCCTTCGGTGTCTTCAACATCCGGATCGTCCAGCCTCTGCTGTTGATCAACCGGTTGGTGGGCACGCAGGGTATATTCACGACCGATCAAATCGAAGAGTATCTGAGCCGTGTGATTGTCTCCCGTTTCAACGATCATCTCGGTGAGCATCTGGACAGCGTCCTGAATTTGCCCGGCCGATACGACGAACTTTCCGGCGGCCTCAGGACGCGGCTTCAGGAGGATTTCGCCCACTTCGGCCTCGGCCTCGCCGGCCTTTACATCAATGCCATCACCCCGCCTCCGGAAGTTCAGAAGGCCATCGACGACAAAAGCCGTCTGAACGTGTTTGACGACCTCAATAAGCTGCTAAAAATGAAAGCGGCCATGGCGTTCGAGAAAAGCTCCGAGTCACCCGATGGCGCGGGTTCGGCCCTGGGTATGGGGCTTGGCTTTATGATGCCCGGATTGTTTTCCGAGTACCTGCGAGCCGGGCGGAGTCCCGGGGAGGAAACGCTCAAATGCCCGGAATGCTCGCAACCCGTGACCGACAATACGCGGTTTTGTCCACAATGCGGCCACCAGATGTTGGTGTTCAGCCAGTGCCTGCATTGCGGAAAAAACCTCGCTCCCAATGCGAAATTCTGCTCCAAATGCGGCCACCCGGTGGAAGAAGCGCCGCCCGTGAGGACGTGCCGAAAATGCGGAACCGAGAATCTGTCCGACGCTGTTTTCTGCAATCAGTGCGGTGAAAAGCTCTAGTTGGAATATAGATTGGCAGTGCCCCCAATGTGGGGCGCCCGTGACGCTCGAGGAGAGTGAGCGTCTCTTTTTGTGCGGGTTTTGCCGCGTCAAGCTCCTGATTACCACGCCGGATTATTTTCGCACCTATCTTCCTCCCCCCGACCCGTCTCCGGACAAGGTCTTCTATGTTCCCTACTGGCGTTTCAAAGGCATGCGGTTCGCCTGCAAGGGTCAGAAGATCGAGCATCGAATCATCGATATGAGCCGTTCGGCCACGCACTTGGGCAATTTGCCTTTGTCTCTCGGTTTCAGACCGCAAGTGTTGAACTTGAGGTTCGTCAGCCCGCGCACCCCCGGCGTGTTCCTCCGACCGGACCGTTCCTTCGAGCACGTTCTGTCTCAGCTTGAAAGTCCCTCGGGCGATCCGAGTGTGAACGAACCGGTCCTCCATCAGCAGTTCGTTGGTGAGTCGCTGGGTATGGTGTACGCTCCCGTGTACTTTGAGCAAAATCGGCTGTACGATGCGGTTTGCGGCTCGCCCCTTTCCCCGGCGGATGACGCAATGCAAGTCGCGTTCGAGTCCGCGGAAGCAAAAATGCAGTGGCAGACGGGTTTCCTCCCGGCGCTATGTCCCCGGTGCGGGTGGGACCTTTCCGGCGAAATGGACAGTCACGTATTGCTTTGCCGGCACTGTAATTCCGTATGGACGACTTCGGGAGGGGAATTAGAGCAGGTTCAATTCGCCGTCTGGCCGGCCCGGGAGCCCGGAAGCGTATTTCTACCCTTCTGGATGATCGAACCGCGAATCGAGGGAATTCGGTTGGCGTCCTACGCGGACCTGGTGCGAACGCTCAACCTGCCCAAAGTAGCCCAGAGCGAGTGGGAAAGCATTCGGTTTCGCTTCTGGGCGCCTGCTTTCAAGGTGCATCCGGTCCTTTTTCTAAGGCTCTGCAGGCACCTGACCGGTGTCCAACCCGTCAGAAAGTTTGAAAGGGGGCTTCCGGACGCTCCAATGGTCCCTGCCACGCTGCCCCTGAAGGAAGCCGGCGATGTCCGCAAAATCGTGCTGGCCGACTTGACGGTGGCCAAAAAGTCCATCTTTCCCCTCCTTCCTGAAATCCACACGCGTTTACAGAGGGCCGCCCTTGTGTTCGTGCCTTTCGAACCCAGGGGAAATGAATTGTATCAGGCGGAAAGTCTGGTGAGTCTTTCCAGAAGCGCTATCCGCATAGGAAGGAACATCTGAATGGTTTGGAATCGGACCATTTATGAACGATCAAGAAAACCGATTCGATCACGGGCTTCGGTTCTCGTTCTTGGAGGATACCCGCCTACTTGCGAACGCCCATGTCTTGCAGCTGTTTCTCGACGGATGCTTTATCCATGAATCCAACGTGACGGTACACCTCTTTACCGGACGTATCGTAAAACACTTGAGTGGGTATGCCGCGTAACCGGTATTTTTGCGGAATGTCCGATCGCCCGCGGATATCGACGTAAACGATGGCGGCTTTACCCTTATATTCCATGTGTAATTCTTCGAGAATCGGTTTCATCATCTTGCAGGGAATGCAGGTGTCGGCGCCGAAATCGATCATGGTCACCATCCCCTCTACGGGAAGAGCGACGTCGGCTGACGCTTCCGAGGCCGACAGCGAAGGTGTTGCACACAACAACGGTAAGATCGTTAAGACAAACAAGACTCGAAAACGCACAACAGCATACCTCCGGATATTGAAAGGATCTAGGAGCGTTCAAGCTCACGGGGATTCAGGTCCAGGCCCGGCCGATTCACCGATTTGCGAACCCGCGCATGGCATTTTTGCCCGGAATGCAGGGCGCCGCCCGGTTATACATATATTTCTCGAACAAGCCAAGAACTTGTGCTTGTGTCGTTCTTTAAGATTCGGGGACTTCCATGGGTCTGAGCTCCGAACATGGGTCCCAAGCGGGAAGGTCCATGAAGGCCTTCAAGGCCAAGGCCGCAGGTTGCCCCGGGGTACCGAACCCTGTGGCTGAATCTGCTTGCGTGCGACCAACCAAGCGGTTCCAAGTCGTTGCTGAACGGCCTGACGGCCTTCTCTATTTCGTGCGCTTGCCGGGCAGATCGTTTAAAAATCCTTTAATTCCGGCTTCAAATATCGGATCCTTCGTTTCCGTCGATTCTTCCAGAGCGTCCGGAAGTGTTTCCACGAAGGCCCTGATCTCGTCCCGAACTCTCCGGTAATGCCGGACGGCTTCCTCCCTGGTTCGTGATTTGGAGGCCAACCCGGGCGGATCGTCGAATGCTTTGTGGACCACCTTGGTGTCCGAGGGAAACACCGGACAGGTCTGGTGGGCGTGATCGCACAGGGTGATCACATAATCGAAGGTCAGATGCCGTACCGCGTCGATATGCTTGGATCTCTGGTGAGAAATGTCCAAACCGACCTCGGCCATCACTTGAACCGCCAGAGGGTCCAGCGCGTGAACCTCGATGCCCGCGGAATAGGGTTCCACAAGGTCGCCTTTCAGCTCACGGGTCCAGGCTTCGGCCATCTGACTTCTACAGGAGTTTCCCGTACACAGATACACTATGCGGATCTTATGGGGGGCTTTCATGCTTCTTCACTCTCGAGTTTAATTCCCTTCAGCAGCAGCAGTTCGAAGTCGCCTCGCCCGCCGCCGCCGAGGTCTGACTTTTGGCCGCGTCGCGCACCGCTTGCTTCACCCGGGCCAGGTCTTCGGGCTTCAGATTGAAATCCTTGTTTTTCTCGATACCCAGATCGGTAATCACCAGATACCCTCTCAACGGGACATCGGCCTGCTCGAAGGTAGCTTTGGCGCAAGCAACGGAACAGCCGTCGATGACCACCAGACTCGGTACGTCCCTGGCGGACTGGACAAAACCGCTTAGACCTCCCCCGATGCCCGCCAGACAAAACATCTTTCCAAACCCTTCCCGGGTAAGCTCCACCGCGGCCTGGTTGGAAAGCTGGCCCACGTTTGATCCTCCGGAGCAGGCCAATATCATGATGTTTCCGCTTGGAGTGCAGCAATCCTGCGCCATGACGTCCTCCTTGAACCTTAGACGAAAAGCGGCTTCCCGGCCTTATGGTTTCGGGACTCCGATTTCCGTTGGTTTCTCTGATGCTTCGTATCGTTTCTCATCGGGTCATTTGGCTTCGAGAAGCCACTCTTTGATTTTACCAACGGGAGGTATTTTCCCCACGCACACCACTTTCCCGTTGATCACCAGCGCGGGCGCGCCCATTACCCCGAATTCACCTATTTCTTTGACGTTCTTCACGTGTTCCACGAAGGCGCCAAGGTTCATCTCCGTCAGGATTTGCATAACGATGTGTTCCAGACGTTCGCACTGGGAGCAACCCGGCCCCAGCACCTGAATAGTCAGTTCCCGCTCGGGAGGTTCTTCGCGGGCCTGCCCGAGGAATTTGCGGAACTCGCGAACAAACGCGTTACCGTATTCGTCTCTCGCTGTGTTCGGAATGTAGTTGTCGCGGCTCAGCCGGTCCAGCATCAGTCGGCGGACTTCGTCATCGGAAGTCTCCGAGTGAGATGTCGCCAATTCTTCCAGCACGCTTTTCAGACCGGTGATGCCGATTGTGTTTTTCCCGACACGAATTCGGGTCACATCCTCCGTCATGGCCGTTGTCTCCTATCCTGACCGTAACCCCTATCAGGCCGTTGAAAAACGCGATCTGCGGCGTTGCGCTTCATCCCTCGTCACTGCGACGTACTCTATGTACGCCTCATTCATAGGAATTTGCGCGCCTTGCATCTCATCGTTTTTCAGCGGCCTGTAATAACCCGGCTTTTTCAACGGGCTGTTATGGCATGCGTGCGATCGTTCACGGAACAATGACGATTAAACGAAGCACCGCAGTTTGTCCGCAGCCGTGACGCTTCCGGTCGGCGGCCTATTCGGCGAGGACGGGACCGGCCGATCTCGAAGAAGAGCGGGCGGCTTGCGGACATAGGACGGGCCTGTGGTCATATGTCCATTTCTTAGAACCACACCCGCATCCGGTCCTTACCGGATCACTCGAAACGTCTCCGTGCGCCGGCGGATCACTTCCAGAGCGCAGGTGAAGAAGTCCAGCACGCAAGGCGTATCGAGATGATAGTAGACCTTGTTTCCTTCCTTGCGGTCACTGAGGATGCCGGAGTTCTTCAAAACGGACAGGTGCTTGGACACGGTGGATTGGTCCGCCCCTATCAGGTCCGTCAAATCGCAGACGCACATATCGCCGTTTTTGAGGGCGTCGAGCATGATGAGCCGGCTTTCGTGCGCCAGGGCCTTGGCCACGTGCGCTTTCATCTTGAAGATGTCTCGGTCTTGAAGGGTCATAACGGGTTCCGTTTGGTTTTATGGCAAAATAGCCATATAGAAATGGTTTGTCAAGAATGAATAGAGCCCTGTCTGGAGCCGCAGATTTGAATCAACCGAAAGGCTTGACAATGCGCCGTCGATTAAGATATAAATACACATTGATATGTTGATGGATGACTCTGCTGCGCCTGTGATCCAACGCGTACAGCGAATTCAGCACCACTCGTCACTGTAGGGTTGCCCGCGACATCGGACCCGGCGAATCCGCAACCGTCCGGCAAAAGTCCGCAGGTGCGGTTCGCCAAAGAACCTTCGGATGACGACCTTTTAACGCATCAACGGAATGAATCCGGGAGACTCTCGTGAGTAGAACCGGCGCCACTGATGAACATGAAGAACTCAGGATCGACCTCGAGCCCGAAGAGCCACTTACGGGTGATAACTATGCCGACGTGGCCTTTCTCGCCAAATCCCTGTCCGACGAAAACCGGTTGCGCATCCTTTTTTCCGTAAGCCGTGGCAAAAAGCCCGTTTCGGTCATCGTGAAAGAACTCCATCTCTCCCAGCCCCTCGTGTCGCATCATTTGAAGGAATTGAGACATGCGTTGCTGGTTCAAGTGGAACGCCGGGGTCCCTTTGTCTACTACGAGATGGCGGACAGAGATACCATAGGTATCTTGAAAGCCTTGTCGAATCTTGCGACGCGCCTCCTCGCGCACAGAGACACTTTCTAAAATTCCGGGAGACCTAGTATGGACACGACCGCAATAGACACCATCGTTGAGGACATGGAGCCGGAAGCAGCGTTATCCATGTTATCGAGCACGATGAAAAAACTGCTCCCCGTGCTGGATGAGGGGGCCCGGATCGAATTCGTGATGGACCTTTTCGGAGAGGCGGAAGATGAAAAGATCGGCAGCATGGTTCATCTATGACTGGCGGAATGCATGGACGAAGGTGTCGATCCAACACGCATGTGTCAGACCCTGATGGATAAAGTCGCCCGTTCCAAGCTGCTCATGTCCGTTGCCGAACCGGATCTGCTGGTGCTTTTCGAGGATTGGCTGGAAGAACTCGAGCGCGAAGTGCTTTCACTGGCAAGGCGGAGCCCCGTTATTGATTCCGATACCTTGTCGAAAGAACTGGGACTATCCCGGTCGGGCGCCAACTTTCTTCTAAAGAAACTGCAGAAGGAAGAAAAACTCTGACGGTTCCGATCTCTTTGGGATCGCGTCTTGACGAGGGCTGCAGTCTATTCGGTTGGGAACGATGAGAACAACGAGGATTTTATGAGCCAAAAAGTATTTTTCGCGTTAATCTCAGCCCTCCTGCTGGTAGCGGGCGTGCTCTGGTACACCAGCCGCTCCCTGAGCCCTAAGCAGGCTTCCTGGGAAGACGTGGTCAGCGAAGCCGAAAAAGGCGGCTACAAACTCATCCGTACGGAGGAACTGGGGAAACGGTATCGGGAGAATCCGGAGAGCCTTCTGCTTGTGGATACACGGCAGGAATGGGAATACCGCGCCGGCCACATCAAGGGTGCGGTAAACTTTCCCATGGAGCCGACATGGTGGTCCCGTTGGCGGAAACAGAAGTCTTTGGAACGCCTCCTCGGGCCGGATAAGGAACGATTCGTTGTTTTCTACTGAGCGGGACTGACCTGAGTCCGGAGCGACTCGGCGGCCCGGGTGGCCGTTCAATCAGGCTACACCAATGTGTTTCGTGACCCCAAAGGGTATCCGGACTGGCAGGCGGCGGGTATGCCTGTGGAGCGGTCTTCTCTGGAGGCCCCCGGGTTAACCGAATCATCCGGAGCCCCTGGGACCTTGTCCGGCTTGGGCATCATTTGGACCCTTCTGGGCGTTTTTCTGGGCGGAATCGCTCTCAACCTGACTCCGTGCGTATATCCGTTGATTCCCATCACCGCGGCTTATTTCGGTGGCCGGTCCGGGGGCGGCCGGGGACAGCTGATCGTCCACGGTTCCCTTTACATCGGAGGTTTGTGCATCACCAACTCGGTCCTGGGCGTCATTGCGGCATTGAGCGGCGGGCTTCTTGGGGCGGCGTTACAGAACCCGGTGGTGCTTATTCTGGTAGCTGCGATTCTGGTTTTGTTTGCCTCGAGCCTGTTCGGTCTCTGGGAACTTCGCCTTCCTTCGTCTCTGACCCAGGCGGCTTCCCGATCCTACGCCGGATATTTCGGCTCCCTGTTCATGGGAATCACTTTAGGGGTGGTTGCGGCCCCGTGTCTTGGACCGTTTGTTCTGGGACTGCTCACCTGGGTCGCGGGCATGGGCTCCCCGGGGATCGGCTTCCTGGTGTTTTTCACGTTGAGCGTGGGTCTCGGGCTCCCGCTCTTTTTTCTAGCCCTATTTTCAGGACTTATCGATAAACTTCCCCGATCCGGCCAATGGATGGTATGGATTCGCAAACTCATGGGCTGGGTTTTGGTGGCTATGGCCGTTTACTTTATCCGGCCCCTGCTGCCGGAGACGGCGACCATCTTTGGCCTGTCCGCGGTGAGCCTGTCGGCGGGTCTTCACCTGGGATGGCTGGAGAAGACTCCTTCGACCGGAAGGCTCTTTGGCTGGATCAGGCTCGTAACTCTGGTGATCGGTGTGAGTATCTCGGCGCTTTGGGTCGGAGGCTGGATTCTGCAGGGTCCGGGCGCACAGTGGAACCGTTATTCGGAGGAGATTGTCGCCGAGGCCCGTGAAACCGGCAAGCCTGTCATCATAGACTTCTATGCGGAATGGTGCGCTCCTTGCCGTGAATTGGAAGACGCCGTATTTCGTCATCCGGAGGTCGTCGATCGGGCAAGAAAACGGTTTGTTATGATCAAAGTGGATCTGACCAGTTCCGGGAACGCACAACAGGAAATTTTGGAAGAAAGCTTGTTGGACCGTTTTGAAATCAAGGGAGTGCCCACGATCATTTTTCTGGACGCCCAGGGAAAAGAACGGCGGGATTTGCGTCTCGTGGATTTCGAGCCTCCGGAGCAATTCCTCCGGCGGATGGACCGGGTCAAGGAATCTCCGATCCCAGGTCCGGAAAACAGTACTAAACGTCTAACCGACGGATAAACAGGAAACAAGGAGATATCCGTGCATATCGACAAGTTCTTAGGCAAGCGCGTCGAAATTCCTGAAGATCGGCGCTATGTCAAGAAAACGGGATTATGGGCCAAACTGGAAAACGAGACGATTGTTTTCGGTTTGAGTGAGCCGGCGCTGACGCTGGCGGGCGGATTCAATGACTTCAATTGGCTGGTGTCCGAGGGAGAAACCGTTGCCATAGGTCAGAGCGTCGGAGTGGCCATCACCCAGAAGTTGCTGTATCTGGACGCACCGGTGGACGGGGTAATTCATCCGAACGAAGGACTGCCGTACGATCCCCAAAAAGTCATCGAGGACCCATACGGCAGCGGTTGGCTTTTCAAGATCGAACCTCCATCTGCCAAGCCGTTCTTTCTCACTCTGGCGGAACCGCGAGATTATCTGGAGAGTCTCCGAGGTTCGGAAGGCTTCAAGAATCCGGAAGGGAAAAAGGGAGGTATTTCTCCCATGTGCAAGGCTGTTTACCACAGCATTCGCGAACAGAAGTTCTAACGTCCATTCCAATTGAAACGACGAAAGAGAGGGTGATATGATTAAAGTTCGTTTTTTTATGAACGAGCCCAACGGCAAGCCGTGAAAGCATTTTAAAAAGATTATGCCCAGGTTGGGCGAAAAATACGACGTTGAAATCGAAAGCATTTCCAAACCCAGAGCAGAGTACATGACGGATGAATACTTCGAACTCGATTTGCCCGCGGCCCCGGCCGTCATGGTCGGCGACGAGATCGTGGTCGAGGGAGCGGATGTTTCGGAATACGAACTCGAGGCGACGATCTGCCGGCTCCTTGGACTCCCGCAGCCGGATCCTGAGAAGAAAGGCTTCATGGCACGTCTGTTCGATTGAAAACTGGGGGCGCCTTGTGGAGGAATCGGCTCGCCCGAAACGGAATGGAACGAGCCGTTGATTATGGAAGAGATGACCATAACGGCGCTGGCGCACGGCGGCGTGGGTGTCGGTCGAAAGGACGGGAGAGTCGTTTTCGTGCCGTATACCCTGCCCGGGGAACACATCCTGTTCGAGACGCTTCAGGAGAAGAAGCGTTATTCTTGGGGGCGGCTGGTCCGGGTGTTTGACCCTTCCCCGAACCGCCGACTCAACCCTCCCTGCTCCTATTTCGCTGATTGCGGAGGATGCCATTGGCAGCACATTCGCGACGATGCTCAGCCGGTCTTTAAAGAGCAGCTCTTTACCGAGATTCTGCAGCGCCAGGGTGGAGTTCTGCCTCCGCGCATCCGGCCGATAGAGGCCTCTCCCAGACCGTTTGGATACCGAACAAGCCTGACCCTCAAGGTGCGTCAGGGACGGGTCGGCTTTTTTGGAACCCGTTCCCATCGTTTGGTTTCAGTGGAGCGTTGTCTGCTGGCGACCGAGGCGACGAACCTTCTTATCGGAACGCTGCGGAGGGAGCATTTTCGAAGCGTTTTTGACGGTAACGTATCCGAGTTGGTGATTTCAGCGGCTCCCGGCAGCACGTCGGTTCAAGTATGCCTGCGGATGTCGTCGCCGCTTACGCCTTCCCTCGGCAAGCGGCTCGCGGGCCTCTTCGAGGGTCTGCCTTCCATCGCGAGCCTTGTCTGGTGCAAGGAAAGACAAGGTGATCCCGAATGGTTGTTTCCCGAGCCGAAAACGGAAGCATTGGTCCCTTTTCCCCTTGCAACAAGCGGGACGGACGGCGGCGCCGCCCCTCCGGAACTGCTCGTGCTCCCGGGGGTTTTCTTGCAGGCCAACTGGGATGTCAACCTGATCATGATCCGGGAGGTGCTGGGAATACTGGATCGGATCGGTCCTTCCTTGAGGGTGATCGAGCTCTTTTCAGGAGCCGGGAATTTCACCGTACCCATGGGGCTCCGGGGCCATTCCGTGGATGCGTTTGAAGTGTATAGGCCTTCGGTCAAAAGCGCTCTGGAAAACATACGAAGGTATGACTTGAAAAAGGTGAAAGTACGGTGCATGACGGCGGCTCGGGCGTTGGGGGCCCCTCCCAAGCCCAAGGAATCCTACGACGTTGTCGTGGCGGATCCACCGAGGTCGGGCATGAAGGCGGAAATCGCCCGGATTGCCAATCTGAAGGCGCCTCACGTGGTGATCATTTCCTGCGAACCGGCCACGCTCTGCCGGGATCTGAACGTGCTGACCCAATCCGGTTATCGACTCGAGTGGTCTCTTCCCCTGGACATGTTCCCCCAGACGTATCACGTGGAATCCATAAACTACCTTACTAGGTAGGGACTTGACGAATTCCGCGGGGTAGGGTGCGAGTCGATTTCGATCCCGATCCTGTCGCTGATACAAGGAGCCTTCCTCGCCGCGGCGCAAGAATCGAGCGAAACTCCGGCCGTACTCTTTGCCGGCCTTTACCGCGGTCAAACATCGCTCACCGAGATGCATTCATGAAAAGGTCGAGCAGACGTTTCACGTCGGGTTCCCGGAACAAGGGCAGGCTCGCGATATCGGCCGTCTTGGCGTGGAACGAGTCGAGATCGGGGTGCTCGTCTACCTGCATCCCGGCCTCCTTTAGCCTTGTCAGGTACTCTTTTTCATGACCGCGGTTATAGGAGCGCTGATAAAGAGCGGCTTCCTGCATGGCGCGCCGGACCGTACCCTGGAGGGCCGCCGGGAGGCTTTCAAACCAGTTCAGGTTGGCGGCGCAAATGTGAGCCGAATAGACGTGCCCGGTAAGGGTGAGATACCTCTGCAGTTTATCGAATCTATATTCCCAAAGGACCCATATGGGATTCTCCTGCCCGTCTATGCCGCCGGCGGCGAGAAATTCGTCGATCGGCCACGGGTGCGGTATCGGCCGGGCGCCCAAAATCGTCCAGAGTTCCTCTTGAAGTGCGGAATTCATGACACGGATCTTGAGATCCTTCACTTGAGAGGCGTCATGCACGGGACGCTTGTTGTTCGTCAGATGACGGAAGCCGTTTTCTGAAAAGGCCAGGCCTTTGAATCCCGCCTTTTCGAGCGCATCCAGCACGGTTTGTCCCGGTTTGCCGTCCAGGACCCGATCCGCGTGGGCGTGGTTCTTGAATAGGAAAGGAAACTCCACCACCCGGGTTTCAGGCACGAACTCATCGAAGGGCCCCACTGTCACCACCGCTATCTGGATCTGCCCACCTTGGAGCTTTTGCAGGATTTCGGTTTCGTTTCCCATGGAGCCGCTGTGAAACAATTCCACCTGCAATTCGCCCTGAGATGCGGCGGACGCCAGTTCGGCGAATTTTTCCGCACAGATGGCCTGGGCGCTGCCGGGCTTGGTCACCACCGCCAGTTTAACGGTCTGGGCCGCGCCGGCGGAACCCGTCCAGATGCAGGCGAGCAAAAGGAACCATGTACAAGCACTCGATACGGATCGCATGTCTAGTAATCTCCTCGCAGGCGTCTGAAACGGCCATGGACTTCGGCCGTTACAGTTTCATATGTATGTCAAACGTGGTGTTATCAAGTCAAAGAGAAAGTTTCTGCTTTCAATCCGGACGCCGGGGAAGAGCCCCTATCAATCTGTCCTAATGTCCAAACCGCCTTACGGAGCCCTAAGTGACGCGTTTTGACAACAACGGTTCCGAGTGCAGAGCCGGGTGTTTTCGGGGTCCCACGGCTGTTCTTTCAGGGCTTCAGGTCATGACGAGCCCTCCGGATACGCTGATAGTCTGTCCCGTTATATAGGAGCCCAGATCCGAGGCCAGGTAGGCGATCATCAACGCCAATTCCTCGGGTTCACTGTATCGCCTCAAGGGCACGAGTTTCAGGGTCTTGTCGAGTTTGGTGATGGCCTCCTTGCTGGATCTTTTGAGTTCGTCGATTTCCTGTATGCCCAGGGACACGCAATTGCACGTAATCTTATAGCGGGCCAGTTCCTGAGCCAGGGATCTCGAGAAGGAACTCACGGCAGCTTTGAAGGCGCCGTAAATGGACATCCTGGGCACCCCGATTCGGCCGGAATCGGAAACCATGTGAATGATGCGACCGAAGTTGTTTTCCATCATGACCGGGACAACCGCTCTGGTCCACAGGAGGGTGACTTCAAATATATTGCGATACTGGGTTCTCCACTCCGTCCTTTCCTGTTCGAAGAATGGTTTCAGGTGATCCATGAATTCCAGCAACCCGAGATCCGTAGCGAGAATATCTACGCGTCCTTCTCGCTTCTTCACTTCCTGGATGAAGCCTTCCACCTGCTCCGCATCAAAAAAGTCCAGCACCTTGGTGTTGACGGGTGTTCCGAACTCTGCTTCGGATTCTTTTGCCACAATGTCGACTATTCTCTGATGCGTGTCCACAGCATAAACGATGGCCCCCTCCGCCACGAGTATCTGCGCCAATTCGCTTGGAATGCATTTGCCGGAACGATGAGAGGCGATTATGGCCACCCGGCCCTTGAGGCCGTTATTCTTCAGAGTCAAGAAAACTTCTCTTTGCTTGTTAGGGGTGCGATTTTCCGTGTCCATGGAACAACCAGCCATCAATTTCCTCCACTGTAGAGTTAACTTCGTCGAAAAAAAATAGATCCCCACGGAATGTCCATCCGGCGAATTTGATGATGGCATTCATTTATTATTATACCATCATATTCATCTTCAGCGGAGCGCCAATCCGAATTCGTGTTTTGGGGGAGGAGTCCGGGTGCAATTCTTACGAAAAAGCTCCACCCGGCTCCCCGTAAACATCGCGATCGGTCACTCATAAAGAACCGGGTCGCCGCTACGGATCATCCGCGACGACCGTCGGCCCGGTTGCGCATTTCACTTCAAAGAATCAATACGTACTGCCTACGGTTTAAGATGCTTCACGAACCAATCTCGTTGCCCGGCGCTCGAAATCTCGAAGGCCGGACTCACGTAAGCATCAAAATGGCCTCCCGGCAGAAGGAGCAATTTCTTGGGCTCCAGGGCCTGCTCGTATGCTTCGCAGGCGATCTCCGAGGGCACGAGCGTATCTCCCAAAGCTACTATCAGCATGAACGGGGTGGGGCATATGTTCCGAATATACCAGCCCGGCTCGTACTCGGTAAACAGCTCCACCGAATGCAAGGTAACTTCATTTCGCCATGAAGGCGCCAGCGTTTTACAGGTCTCGAGGAAGAATTTACGTGAGTCCTCCGTGGGCAAGGCGCATGGATCGCCGGGGTTTACTCCAACCACCGGTATGATGGCCGGAGGATTTCCAGCGTATCGTGAAGCCCGATCCATATCGAAGTTCGCCCGTACCGCTGGGAGAACATCAGAACGAATGAGCCTTTTCACATTTCTGAGACCGCTGATCAAAGGCACTTGAGATACCACGCATTTGACCCGCCGATCGATGGCTGCCACAACGATGGTATGTCCGCCGCTGTAACTCGATCCCCAGACGCCGATCCGGTTTTCGTCCACTTCCTTGAGACTGACGGCATAGGTGATGGCGTCCCGATAGTCGGATATTTGTTTCCAAGGGTCGATGTGCTGTCTTGGTTTGCCGTCGCTTTCCCCCAGGTTGCGGTTATCGTACACCAGCGCGTTGAGCCCGGCTTCCGAGAAAACCTCCGCAAATTTGTCCAGGTACATCTCCTTTGTGGCGGAAAACCCGTGAGCCATAATAATGGTGGGCGCCGCTCCGGCTGCGCCTACGCCGGGATAGAACCAGCCCCGCAACGTGACGCCGTCTTCCGTCTTGAATTCAATGTTTCTGCGCATAGTCGTTTCCTCTCCTTGGAAGTTTAAAAGGATGCATTCCCCTTCCTCGTATCCGATAGGATGGCCTGTGCTCGTCGTGTAAACGGCTAGGCCCTGAAACGGGTTTGTGGTCCGGGCTTGGAATTCGCAGATCGTGGAGCGTCATCTCACCGACTTCGTTAGAGGCGCGCACTTGGACCAACAGTCAGGTATTAAGCAAAATGCATGCCTGAGCAGGCAGCACTCTCTCGATGCGACAGCGCGGGAAACGAAATGGCGAGGTCGAGTGTTACGAAGTGGTACGTTTCTTGAATCTGCTCCCGCTTGACGATGGGGCAGGAAGTCCGCCATTATGTTTCGGCAACTGCCAATACCAAACGTAGGAGTCGGCGATGTGTATTCTAGATCTGAACTCCCTGGCTTTCGGATTGGACCGCGAGGATGAGGCGCCGGAACGGGATGCGGCTTCGGACTTGGGCCGGCCGCCCGGTGACGAAGGAAGCGTGTACGGGCTCATCGAGGCTCTGAAACGACAAAACCGGGAGCTTGCGTCCGAAGTGATGGAGCGAAGCAAGCTCATTGCAAGCCTCAACAACGTCAGTCCCCTGCCCCTGGAAGGCATCACCCTGGATAAGGTATTGAGCACGATTCTGAACAATGTGCTGAACTGTTTCGGGTACTATCGGGGAATCGTGTATCTGTGGGACAAGAAGAAAGAGAACCTGAGCTGCTACGGAACCGCCGGCATGAGCAAGGACAGCGAACGCATCGTCCGCTCCAAACCGCTCAATATCTATCGTCATGATTGCATCGAAATCCGGGCCGCAAAATCCTCGACCTTCACGTACGTCGAAAATCCATCCGAAGGTCCCGAATTGACCCGACATGACCTGAAAATATCTCTCCAGCACGGAGGTCGAGGCTCGGTTCTGTACGTTCCATTGAGGTCCAAGGGTGAAACCTTCGGAATCATCGGGATTGAGCGGTTTCCCGTCCGGGCTGAACGGTATCCCGGCCAGTTTCGAATCACGGAAAAAGACATTAAAGTCCTTATGTTATTTGTGAACCACGCCAGTATCGCCATTGAAAACGCCCGGCTATACGAACAAAATCAGCGCAAGATCGACTACCTTTCCAAACTTCAGGAGATTTACCATGAACTGAACAGCATGGTGGACATGGATCACCTGATCGAGAAGATCCTCGAGGGGGCCCTCACGGTCAGCGGAGCAACGAGTGGCATACTTTGGAAATGCAATTCCGGGTCTCTGTGCGCGGAAGCCTCGAGCAGCCGGGGGTACTCGAATTCCCTGGAAGACCACCCCCAGGCCCCTCTCGAGCTATTTCCGTTCGACGAGCTGTTCAAGAAACAAAGAGCTGTCCGTATTCCTGATGTCGAGGAGTCCGGCGTGTCCCTTCCGCTTTCGCAACCCAAGGGTTCCGCCATTTTCTTGCCCATCGTGTATAAAGATAGTGTTGCCGCAATTATTCAATTGGATCATTCCGACCGTGGAGTTTTCGACGATACTGCAACGGAAGTATTAAAGATATACGCTTCTCAAGCAAGTAAACTGATTGAGAATATGACGCTTTACAACGCACTGTTATTGGAGAAGAGATTTACAGATAATCTTAGAAACAGTATAGCCGTAGGGATTCTGATCACAGACGCAGAAGGCAGGATACGATCTATCAATCCAAGAGCGAGAGCAATATGTAACATCACATCATCAAACTTGGGAAATAGACCCGTTGAAAGTATATTTAATAAGGATAATAGATTTATATCCGACGTAATATATGAAACCATTCATACCAATAAAGATGTTGAAACCGAGGCTACATATAACGCGGAAAATGAAGCTCTGGTGTTGGAAATAAGCGCATTTGCAGTATACGATGAAGAAAAGAAATTGTGCGGTGTTACTACGTTTATTTCGGACATAACAGAGAAGAAAAGAATGAGAGATTCCTTGAATCGTATGGAAAGAACGGCTGCCATAGGAACCATGGCGGCCGGCGTGGCGCACGAGCTTAGAAATCCGCTAAGCGGCATTTACGCCGCCATACAGACTTTGCTGCAGGAGTTGTCGCTTACGGATGAACAGCGAGAAATCATGGACGCGGTGCTGGGAGAAGCGGATCGGATGGAGACTTTGATCCATGAAATCCTTCAGCTGTCAAAGCCGATCAATCTGAATATGGTGAATGTGGACGTGAAGGAAGTGCTGCGAAATTCGGTTACGCCGATGAAGGAGACGATCAGAGAAAAGAATATTACCATCGTGGAACGTTTCGAACACAGACTGCCGGCCGTTCATGCGGATCCGGACAAATTGAGACAGGTTTTCCTGAACCTGTTACTGAACGCGGTGCAGGCCACTCCGGACGGCGGAGCCATAGAGCTGCATGCAAAGTCCATGAACGGAAAGGCCCAGGAAGGGAGAAGCGGGGTGGAAATCCGTGTCCTGGATCACGGATCGGGGGTTTCGCCCCAGCATCTCTCCAAGATCTTCGATCCGTTTTTCACCACCAAGAATCGAGGTACGGGTCTTGGACTGACGATCTGCCAGAAGATCATCGAGGAGCATGACGGCGAGATTTTCGTCCAGTCCGAGTGCGGACAGGGAAGTGTCTTCTTCGTTCGGTTGAAATCATGAAATTGCTGATTGTAGACGACGAGAAACTCCTTCGGGATTCGCTGAAGAAGCACTTTCAGCGGGAGGGGTATCAGGTATATCTCGCAGAGAGCGCCCGCAAGGCCATCGAGGCGTACAGGGAATATGTCCCGGAACTCGTATTGTTGGACGTACGTCTGCCCGATGGTAACGGTCTGGACGTATTGCACGAGATCCGGGAAGTCAACCCGGAGGCCCTGGTGATTCTCATCACGGCTTATGGGGGAATCAGATCCGCGGTGGAAGCCATCAAACAAGGAGCACAGGACTATATCACCAAACCTTTTGATATAGAGGAGCTTTCTTTTACTGTACAGAAAACCACCGAGCTGTTTCGCCTGAAAGAGGAATTGAGAAGCATCAAGGACAGCACCGCGAGAAAATACGAATTCGGGAAGATCGTGACCCAGGGCATTGCCATGAAGAAGGCTTGTGAGGAAGCCTTGAAAGTGGCCCAGACGGAGAACTCGACGGTGATCGTTCGGGGGGAGAGCGGAACCGGGAAGGAATTGTTGTGCAGGGCCATTCACTACAACAGCTCCAGACGGGACATGCCTTTTGTCCCGGTAAATTGTGCTTCACTGCCGGAAAGCCTCCTGGAAAGCGAACTTTTCGGGTATGAAAAAGGCGCTTTCACGGGTGCAACCAAGCGTAAGATCGGTTTTATAGAATCCGCGGAAGGCGGCACCATTTTTCTGGATGAGGTTGGAGACATCTCTCCCGGAACCCAGGTTAAGCTCCTGAGATTTTTACAGGAACAGGAATACTATCGGGTGGGGGGCGTTAAACCGGTACGGGTGAATGTGCGCGTGGTGGCGGCCACCAACAGGAATCTCGAAAAAGGGCTGGAAAATGGAACCTTCAGGGAGGATCTATATTATCGCCTTCATGTTTTTCCCATATTCATTCCGCCTCTTAGAGAACGAAAGGAAGACATTCCCCTCCTGGCGAAGCATATCATGGAGACCTTCAACCGTGAATTCGGTAAGAGTATTCAAGGGTTTTCTTCGGAAGCCATGGACGCTCTCGAAAACTATACCTGGAAGGGAAACGTTCGGGAGCTGAAAAACGTCATCGAACGATCCATCATCCTGGCGGAAGGGCAATGGATTCTTGCTGCCGACCTGCCGCCTGAAATTCGCGGAGCTGTAAAGAGTCCCGAGAACCCGGGCGATCTTCCATTCCCACTGGCCGAAGGCCATATTCTCCCCTTGGACCAGTTGGAGACCATATATATTCAGAAAGTGCTGGAATACACGGGGGGCAACAAGAGCCTTGCCTGCCGTCATTTAGGCATTACGAGAAATCGTCTCAGACGGAAACTCGGGAAAAACTGAGGCGAAGCGTTCCCATACTCCGGTGCACACTTTGGCGAAGGGTTCTTTGGGTGGTGTGACAGAGCTTTGAAGAGCCTTAGGGAATTTAGAGGCGTCCGAGGGAAATTCCTCCAATGTTTTCCTCAGCAGAAGAGAATAAGGACTGTTTTCGGATGAAACAGCCGTTTGTTCTCCGGGAGGCTCCATCGAGCGATTGCCTTTCAACCGGGTCATTCTGAACCAATCCCATGGGTCGAAACGGCCCACCCTTTTTCCTGCGGCTGAATGCCCGCCGAGCCGCCGAGCCCTCGCTGTTACGTTCAAAAGTGGTTCAATTCGGCCCACCTTTTCGGTCTTACCTCGCGATTTGGGTGTCACGGGAAACCTAGTGCCTTATTTTAGCTGTAAAGTCAATAAGTTAACCCCATCGGCACGGCTCTTGAATGGGTTCTCCAAAGGCTCGGAGGGCCTTTCTCGAGACGAAAGCAAGGTCTATGAAGTTTCTATCGAACTCAATTTTGATCCTCAAACTATTTTTATCGCGAGTTTAAGCGATCGTGTTTCTTTTCAAAACGCGCCAATGATTCCGTGGCCGGGCGCGTGTTCAAGCTGAACAAGGCCATGGGTCTGAAAAAGGATTTCGTCATAACGGGCGGCATAGCCCAGAACTTGGGAGTCGTGCGTCGGCTGGAAAAAAGGGCCGGACTCGAGGCTTTTGTTCCGCCTCAGCCCCGTTCACCGGATCGCTGGGAGCGGCCTGGTTGGCTCGATAAGTCGACTGACCATCAGAGAGGAGGATCGAACATGTCTGAGCTGGTGACGTGGGAAAAGCAAAACGGAGTCGCCTACATCTCCCTGAATTCTCCGCCTGCCAACGCCATGAGCGTGCAACTGCTGCAGGAATTCGATGCGGCCGTGCAAGCGGTCGGAAACGATGCGGGTTGCCGGGCCGTACTGATCAAAAGCAGTGTGCCCAAGATCTTTATGGCCGGCGCGGACCTCAAGTATTTGTTAGGCCTCAACGAGCAGGAATTTCGTGAATATATCGCGAACGCTCAGAAAATCTGCAACCGCGTTGAAGGATTACCCAAGCCCACCATAGCGGTTTTGAGCGGTCATGCCCTGGGTGGGGGATGCGAACTGGCCCTCAGCTGTGACTTCCGGTACATGGCGGATTCCAAGGCCTTGATCGGGGTTCCCGAGGTTACTCTTGGGTTGCTGCCGGGCGCCGGCGGAACACAACGGCTGCCGCGCCTTATCGGGCGCGGCAAAGCGACCGAGCTTCTTTTCCGGGGGAACACCTTGCAGGGACCCGAGGCCCTTTCCATCGGGCTCGTAGATAAAGTGTTCCCTCAGGACCAGCTTCTTCCCGAGGCTGTTAAACTGGCTGAGGAACTTGCCCGGGGAGCCACTCAGGCCATCGCGCGGATCAAAAGATGCCTGCGGGCGCCCGGCGAGGAAAGTCTTGCGGAAGGCTTGGCTCAGGAACTCGACGGGATTGCCTACCTCTTCGTTCATACGGATGACACGAAAGAGGGAATTCGGGCATTCAGCGAGAAACGGCGCCCTACGTTTGCGGGGAAATAGCCGCTTCCCGAGTCGGAGATATGGCAGGCTTACACAACCGGCCGTCCAGAGGAAAAACGGAGCGAGCAAACGCACTTGAACGGCGATGGCCGGGAACAGGCCGTCGCAAAGCCGCCTCCTTACCGGGCATACCGGTCTGAGAGGTACTGGGGGAGAAGAGAAGCATGGAAGTCAACGGGTGTGTAGCCATTGTTACCGGAGGCGCGTCCGGGCTGGGTGAGGCCTGCGTACGGAACCTCGTTGGAGCCGGCGCCAAGGCCGCCATACTCGACCTGGCGGAGGGAAAGGGATCCGACCTTGCAGCGGAATTCGGCAATGACTGCATCTTCTGCAAAACGGATGTAACCGGTGAGGGGTCGGTCCAGGCTGCCATAAACGAGACCATGGTACGTTTCGGAGCCATACACGTAGCGGTTAACTGCGCCGGAGTGGCAACGCCGGCAAAAGTACTCGGGAAAAAAGGGCCGCTCAGTATTCAGGGCTTCGAAATGGTGGTGAGAATCAACCTGATCGGCACCATGAACGTTATACGGCTGGCCGCTGAACAGATGATGAAGAACGAACCCAACGAAGACGGAGAAAGGGGTGTCGTTATCAATACGGCATCGGGCGCGGCTTTCGAAGGTCAAATCGGTCAGGCGGCCTACAGCGCTTCGAAGGCGGGCGTGGTTGGAATGACACTTCCCATTGCCCGGGAGTTCGCGAGTTATGGTATCCGCAACGTGACCATCGCGCCGGGACTGTTCGACACTCCCATGCTTGGGGGGATGCCGGACCCCGTTCGACAATCGCTTATCGCCACCTGTCTGTTTCCGAGGCGAATGGGAAAAGCTGCGGAATTCGCCCAACTGGTTCGACAAATCATCGAGAACGCCATGCTGAACGGGGCAACGTTGCGCCTCGACGGAGCTCTGCGCTTGGCTCCCAAGTAATACTTCTAATAATGAACACCATCCCGTGAAAACGTCTTTTCGTTTAGGTAAACAGGTGATGTTGGATTCCAATATTAAAGAAAGGAGGTCGACGCTCAGAGTATCCTACATTCAGAAGTGAAGACGGATTTAGTCGTCGGAGAATTCTCCGGAAAAAGGATCTATCCATCAAAAAGAGAGGGACACCAAGATGCAACCATCCGGACCGGAAAAAGACTGTATGATCGTGGACCAGCTCAAGCCGGGCGCTGAGTTCGAGTGTGAAGAACTGCCCGAGGCGTATCTAAAGGAAACTCACGTTATCGCGATGATGGCCGACATGGCCAAACAGGAGGGCACGGAGTACATATTCGGAATAACGGCGGGCGCGGAATTCCCGATGGAAGGTCTCTTTATGAAGGCGGGCATCAAGCGCGTGCACGTACGCCACGAACAGAGCGCCACCTTTGCCGCGGACGCTTACGCGCGGATGACGCGGCGCACGGCGCCTACGATCATCGGACCCTCCACGGGTTTGACCAACTGCACGTCAGGTCTGGCGCAGGCCATGGCGGCCCAGTCTCCCATACTCGTCATCGGCGGCGAGCACCCGGCATGGACCGACAATGTGTACTTCGCCCAAGGTCTTGTCCAGGCGGAAAAAGTGTTTCAGGGTATCACCAAAAAGACGACCCGGATTACCAGTCCCAGATCCATGCTCTCGGAATTCAAGCGCATGTACCGGCTGGCCATGACGCCGCCCATGGGGCCCACCGCCATCTCGATTCCATGGGACACCAGCTATGAAAAGTCCCGGGTTCCCCTGATCGAGGCCTTTTATCTGTATGGACCCGGAAACCTGCTGCGAACCGAACCCAAAATGACGCATGAAGACCCGGCGTTGGTGGAACAGGCCGTGCGCTGGCTGCTCGAGGGAGGGAAACCCGGCATCATCGCCGGCGAGAGCGTCTGGTATGACCACGCCCAGGAAGAGCTGCGCGAACTGGTGGAACTGACGGGAATACCTTGCCATACCAGAAGAATGGCCAGAGGCGCCATCGACGAGTACAATCCTCTGAACTGCGGCGGTCGCGCCAGAGGACGCTTCTTGCGAGCCTGCGACCGGGCCATGGTTCTGGGCCTCCGCGTGGGCTACCTGGAAATGCATGGTTACCCGCCCTTCTGGGGAGAGGCCACCCGCTACATCCAGGCGCAAACATGTCGCGAGAACGTGGATCTCATGCTCGGCACCGACTTCGAACTCATCGGCAACATCAAGGCCCTGCTGAAGCAGATGATCGAGTGCGTAAAGGACCTGGGCATCAAGCGCCCGCCGGACAAATGGAACGAGTGGAGAAAGTACATTGTAGACAGCAAGGACTATTATGAGAAAAAGGTGGCGGAACGTATCGAGAAGATGAAAGGTATCACGCCGGTGCACCCGGACCTCATCGGTCGTCTGACGTACGAAGTGATTCATGAAGAGCTGAACGACGAGGTCATTTCCGTGATTGACGGTTTCACCGCTTCTTCGTACTACACGGACCACAACCGATGCCGGACGGCCGGCCGGGTGCTGGACGCCAGTGATACCATCGGAATCGGACACGGCCCTGGAATGGCCATCGGTGGTGCGCTGGCCACCAACAGGTCCATTCCGCTCGTCTGTCTCATCGGTGACGGAGGGTTGGGCGCCGGCGGAATGGACATCGAGACCTGCGCCCGATGGGACATCCCCTGCGTATTCATCCATGAGAACAACGACACCATGGTGGCCGGAGGATGGAAGCTTTTCTGGTCCAAGGCCTGTTCTCCCACCGGCAACGAAATGCTGGACTCCTGGTCCACTCTTCCCGGAATCCGCTACGACAAAATGATGGCGGAGTTCGGCTGCCACACGGAATTTGTGGTAAAAGACGGCGAGTATAAACCGGCGCTGAAGCGCGCTTTGGATTTCGTGCGCGACAAATCCAAGCCCGCCTTCATCGAAGTCCACGTGGAAGGCCGAACGATGAATGAGATCTGGGCGACCTTCCTCACCAACTGCTGTGGCTTCCTGGAATGGGAAGACCTCCCGGAAGAAGGCAGGAAGACGATCATGGATCTGGGTCTGTGCGATCCAACGTACCGAGGTTTCGCCCCCACTTGGCCGGATGAAGCCTTTGCTAAACGGAAAAAAAGATAATCCGTAAAGGGACAACATCAGGCCCATAGACCGAAATCCGGACAGCCCACCAGCTTCGGCTGTATCAACCTCTTGGTTCCGGTTGGAGCGCCTCTTGCTTCTGGCAGACCCAGGGGTGGAGGTTTGCTTCAGCCGGATGTTCATCCGTGGCTTCGCGTGGCCTATCTGGAAGCCGGAGCCATTTCAGGCCGTTGTCTTCAAGAGGAGCGACGTGAAGCTGTCCGGCGACCTCGTCAGATTCCAGCCGTGCGGAAAGATGCGAGCGTTCCGTTGACCTGTTTTCCGCTCTCGGTAACATCCGAATAAGCCGGACAGGCGCGTAAAGATTCGAGTAGGCTCAGGCAACTCCCATCGCTCGTCGGACGCAGGGCCTTGGAATGGAAACCCGAGGCTCTGTGGACGAGGGGTCGGTTTCAGAACGCGAAAGCCGAAGTCTATTAGATGTGAAGCGGGCCGGTGCTTGACCAACCACTTGCAGGGCGCCGTACGCCATTATAAACTCTCTCATTCTGTTCCAACGGATCCCCGCTAAAGGGGTTACGACCGTATATCCATCCACATTCACCCGGATAAGGAAACATCCGTATGTTGGAGGAAGGAATCAAATACAGCGTTCAAGGACCGCTACACAAGGCCTTACAATTCTTCGATGAAGTGCTGTGTTCATATCCTAACAGTAAGAAGGCCGCCGTTCACCTGGCGGACGTGTACACCCGGCTTGGAAGATACGAGGATGCACTCACGGTCCTTCGTTCCCTGCGCCGGGGTGATTCCTGGGACTCCGGTCTGCAGCTACAGTGGGACCGCACCGAGCGGATCAACAGAGATCTCCAGGACCTGGAGGCCAACCGTTATTGTAAGGCGGGATTTCTGTCCAAGGCCGTGGTTCCGGACGGAAAAGGCGGTTACATCGTCGACTCCCTGGGATTTCCGGGCAGTTGGGAGTTTCGCGCCCGCGTCAACACATATGTGCCCCCCGGAGCCTGTTTGCGGCTCCTGAAGTCGTTGGCCGCGACTCATGAACACATCCGGAGCGGCGCGATTCAACCGAGCGGGCTCATGGATGTTCCTCGACTGCAGCCGGCGGGGTTCGTGGTCATCCACCCGGATCTCGCCGATGCGCCGATGCGGCTGTCTCTCCTGGAAGGTCCGGACAAAGCCCTGAAATGGCGGCTGGATGCGACGTACGAAGTAGTTTCCTGGGAACGGGAAAAACAGCGTGAAAGCCTTCGGAGATTGGTGGAACAGGGTCCGATTTCCTCGGCGCCGGACCGTGATGAAGCCGAGGCCGTTGAATCGGAAGATGCGTCAAGTGCGGCCTTGCCGCGCGTACTCGTGCTATCGTTGGGGCTCGCTTCGGATTACGGAGTGACTATTCTGCGTGATCGACTTCAGCAGAGGGGATTCGAAGCCGCCGCGGCATATGTTCGCTCCATCAATTACATGGAAGACTATCTGGAGACGTTTGCGGCCCTCGATGAGTTCTCCGGACAGTCGCCGCACGTGTTCGCCGTATCCGTGTTGGACGCGGTGATCGAGGAGGCGTGTTACGTCATTTCACACCTTCGGCGACGGTTTTCGGAAGCACAGATCGTTATCGGCGGATCCAGCTCTCAAACACCGGAACAGTGCGCCGCCCTCGTACCGGATTTTGACGTACTCATAAAGGGCGATGCGGACGAGGCGCTTCCTCTGGTGGCCGAAGCCCTGGGGCGTTCTCCGAGAGGGGCGGGGCTCTCGAGAAGTCAGGTCAACGCTATAAAAGCGTTGCCCGGAGGGGTGATCATTCAAAGGGGGAACACTCGAATCGTTCACCACCTGGATCACACCCTCGTTCCGAAAAAATATCACCTCCCCATACCGGACAAGAGAAAAACCATCTACTACTGGCAGACTTCCCGCGGCTGTCCATATGACTGCCGGTTTTGCAACAAATGGTCCGGCAAGCGCTATCGAATGGCGCTTCCCTGGAACAACGATCCGGTCGAACTCCCGGATGCGAAAAGAAGCGCGTTGGCCATGATCGAATTCCTGCTGCTCCGGTTGGCCATGGAATGGCCGGAAGGGATCACGCAGGAAGCGTTAACGGCCCTGCTGAAGGAAAGCAAAGCAGCGGCCGACAACGCTCGGATTCCCAAGCCGGACGATAAGATCATGATCGTCATAGAAGACGACGATTTCCTGATCAACAGAGACCGCGTGAAAGCATTTTCAATGATGGTGGACGAGCTGGGGCTTCAACGATTCTATACCTTTTCAGCTATAACCAGTGTTCGTACGCTCTATCGCGGAAGCGAGACCGTGGATCTCGAGGTGCTGTCGTGGTTGAAGACCGCCAACTTCCAATCTCTGGACGTGGGCTCGGACGGCCTTTCTCAGAGCACCATTGATGAGAACCAGAAAGGCTACACTCTGGATTCCCATGTGATTCCGCTGAACCGTATCGCCAAGCGGATGGGGTTTTTCTGCTTTAATAACACGATCATAACAACCCCCTACACCACCATCCCGCAGCTGATCGAATCGCTGATCTTCTACGTGGTATGCCCCTATCCGATCAATGTGGCCATTGAAATCGGAATCATGGGACACATCGGCAACAAATACACCAACGAGGATATCGCCAATCAGCAGTACGACTGGAGGAATGAAGAAGGCCTGGATCGAGGCCACTTCGGTATGCTGGATAATTATCGCGTCCCCAAGGGGTATCCCGAATACGCGTTGAACGCTTCCCAGATCATCAGTTACGCCGACCCGAAGGTGAGGGATCTGATCGTCGAGTTTCCGAACCACGATCCTTTCGAGTTCCTGCGCAGCTATTTCTCGGAAAGAGACGTACGCGCCGTTGTTGAAGCCTGGACCCGCCTGCCCGAGTCGCGTCCCGAGATGAAGGCCCTCGGTGAAAGCATCTTCCTTCTGTTGGATCGGAATCAGGATTGGGATTGTTCACGAGCATTCGCCACTGTTCGAGAGGAAATGAGCGCCCTCAACCTGATGTCTTTCGTGGATTATCACCATCGGCTCGAGGAAGATGCAGTGCAGGAAGATCCCTCTTTTCAGCGGATCGCCGGCGAGTTGTCGGAGGCTGAACGCCTACGGAGCTTACACGACTATCAGGCCGCGGAACATACGTTCAAGAATCTGATCCGCGCGTTTCCCTAAAGGCTCTTAACCTATATGACACGATTCGGACCAATAGAGCTCTTTTTCATATTCCACGTTATTATACCATCAGCCCGATTTACTATTTTCTTGCCGCAGTCAGAGAGCTCTCAGGCGGCTACACTGTCAAACGATATGTGTTTCCACCTGTCAAACCCGTAAATATAGAATTATTATATGATGTTTTTGATTACTTAACCATAGAAACCATAAAGAGAATCATTGAAGAGTGTCCCTTTGATATCTCGAAAAAGCTATCTGAACACGAAGAAGTCCACGTCTGCGGCATTCCTGCGGTCCTCGATGTCGATGGAGAATCCCTAACCATCGATTTCAATCGAATCGTACCCCGAAAAATGGGGACCGTCGGCTGAGAGAGGCTCGCTTTCGCCTGTAGTGAGAACGTGCAGAAAACCATCGGAAAGTTGAAATGGTGGAGATCGAATGAAAAGACCCGAAACGGTATCCGAACTTAAAGACAGCGGCTTAGGCGCCGGAACGGTCAAGAACGAGATCCGGAAGAACCTGATCGCCCGGATCCGCTCCGGCGAGCGGTTGTTCCCCGGAATCATCGGACTCGAGGATACGGTCATTCCTCAGATTGAAAACGCGATCCTCTCAGGACAGGACATCGTACTTCTGGGAGAACGGGGCCAGGCCAAAACACGTTTAATGCGCGCTCTAATATCGTTGCTGGACGAGTATATACCGGTTCTGGCCGGCTGCGAAATTCGAGACGATCCCCTTTCCCCGATCTGCGATCGATGCAAGAAAATGTTGGCGGACATGGGGCCGGACACGCCGATCGATTGGGTGCACCGCGAACATCGATACAATGAGAAATTAGCCACGCCGGACGTAACCATCGCGGACCTCATCGGAGAGGTGGACCCCATCAAAATAGCCGAGGGGAGATACCTTTCGGATTCAGGAGCCATCCATTTCGGCCTGATTCCCCGGTCGAACCGAGGCATTTTCGCTCTTAACGAACTCCCGGACCTGGCGGAAAAGATCCAGGTGGGATTGTTCAACGTATTGGAAGAGCGGGATGTACAAATCCGCGGTTTTTCCTTCAGACTGCCTTTGGACGTCTATTTCATCGCTAGCGCGAACCCGGAGGATTACACGAACCGGGGCAGGATCATCACACCGTTGAAAGATCGTTTCGGCTCTCAGGTGAGGACGCACTATCCGCTTTTCAGGGAAGACGAGATCACGATTATGGAACAGGAGCGGCGCACGTTTCCCGAGGAAGCCGACATGGACGTGCCTTCGTATATGAAGGAGATCGTAGCGGAGATCTCGCGGCAGGCCAGAATTCATAGCGAAATCGATCAGCGTTCGGGAGTGAGTGTCAGGGTGTCCATTCACAACATGGAGAACGTACTGTCCAATGCGCTGCGCAGACATTTCCGGCTGGGAGAAGGCTCGGCCGTGCCCCGAATTACCGATCTCGAGTTTATCTCCGCCTCCACCATGGGAAAAATCGAAATCGAGGGATTCGGCGACGCTCTCGGAGAAAGTCTCCTCCAGGAACTGGTGGATCGAGCGGTGGCGAACGTTTTCGAAGCGTATTGGAACGGTTACGATTTCAGGCCGTTTTTGGGGAACTTTCGCGACTCGAACGGCGTTGTGGTTTCCGAAATGATGCTCGGTTCCGAGTATGAAAGACAGAGCGTTCGATTCGAGGGCCTGGATGATATACACGCGAGATTAGAGGCCGGAACTCCCGAGCAAAAGGCTTCGAGCCTGGAGTTCGTATTGGAGGGTCTTAGGATCCGGGGAGAACTGGAAAAAGAAAAAATGGACGATACCGTGCGGTACCGCGCAAGGCATTCATGAAATTCGAGATCTTGAGCTGATCGAACATCCTATGACGGTCTTCCGATACTTCAGCCCCCAGCCGAATTCCAAGAAAAAGGCATCGTCCCTTGGAGCCGATACGCTGCTCAAAGCGTTGTCGGAGCGCTTATTACGCAAATATGACCTTGCATCCGCCATGGATCGGCTGAAGTGGGACGGGCTCTTGGACATCGACGAGCAGAGGGTGGACGGTCTTTCCAAGATGTTGAATCAGATCGAGGAGCTTAGGATCTCCCTTCTGGAAACGTACGGTATGGACGGGGTCCTTCATCCTCTACGAAACGATCTCGAAGCCGCCTTGCTCGAATTCGAGGCCACTCCCGATCCCGGTGTATCCGATGACGGCGGAGCTGCGTTCGAAAACGCTTCCGTCGGTCCCGAGGTTGCGGCATATGAGGCCCTCCGGATGCTAATCGTCGATTTTCCCAACGATTTGGCGAACCGGATGAACACGATTCTGTGCGGTTCAATCAGAGACACGGAAGTCGGGAAAAGGCTGTCCGAGCGCGTTCAGGACATCGTGGGAAAGATGTCGGGGCTTCAATTTCTGGTAAACGATGCACCTGCTCTCGCGCCGGCGGAACTCGTGCGGAGCCTGGAAGACCTGATCCGAGTCGTGGATGATCCTGGAACACAGGATAGATCGCGGATACTTACATTCTTCAGCCAATACGGCCACGTGTTCGACTTGAAGGGCGGTATGGGCGCGTTTTTGGAATCCGTTCAAAAGAACCGCGCCGCGCTGAGGTTGCTGGTTTCCTGTCTTCCGTACAAGGATCGTTTGGCTCTGGAAGCATGTACGCTGGAGAAATGGGGACTTGGCGATGTTGAAATCGCCCTCGAAGCGCTATGGAACCAACTGGAACAATGCGAGCCTCTCCCGAAAGGAAGGCAGTATACCTTTAGCGGTTCTCGTAAGATCCAACTGGACGATGCGTTTACCGTTGCGAAGAAGCTCCTCAAGCTAGAAGAGTTGGAAAAGAGCATCCGAAGCTCGAGCATCGATGGGGACCTGTCCCGAATCAATTCCGATCTTCTTCAGGACGTGCTTGGTGAACTCGCCGAATCGTCGTTGGACAAGCTAGCCCAGATCATCGAACTCCTCGAGAGGAGCGGATACCTGACGGAGAAGACGGGCGGTTTTATGCTCACGGCCAAGGCGCTGCGAAAGATCGGGCAATTTGCTCTTCAAGACACCTTCTCCCAGATGAATCTCCGGGGATGGACCAGAAGGAGCCTGCGATCCAACCGCGCGTTTCATTCGCTTTCCGGGGCGGTCAAAGAGTATGCGTTCGGAGATCCGTGGAATCTGGATCTCTCCTCGACCGTGTTGTCCGCAATGAAAAGAAATCCTTCCGGGGGCATTCCGGTGTCCATATCTCCCCGTGATTTCCAACTGTACGAGCCCGAATACAATGCCCGGACCAGCACTGTTCTATTGATCGACGTGAGCAGCTCCATGGTCGAGAAGCTTTATTATGCAAAGAAGGTGGCTCTGAGCCTGAAAGAACTGATTTCGCGCTGCTTTCCGGGCGATCGGTTGCATATTGTGGGTTTCTATACCCTGGCGAAAGAAATCAGAGGCGCGGACCTGGTCTCTTTACAGGCCATGCCGTTTCAGTTGGAAAACCATCCGAAGAGCCTCCCTTACAGGGAATTGAGAGTCAAAGAAGAACGGGGCGAGTTCGGGTTTCCCGCGGACTTCACCAACATTCAGGAAGGTCTTCGTGTGAGCAATGATATTCTGAGACGGGAACCCTGCTCGGAAAAGCATATCTTTTTGATCACCGACGGCGAACCGACGGCATGCGTAATGGACGGCGTCGTCTATCTGGAAGGCCAAACGCTTCCTTTCATTGTGACCCAAACGTTGAGAGAAGTGGCTAAATGCACGAGAAACGACGTGAGGATCACCACCTTCATGTTGTCCGAGGACGAGGATCTACGGGAATTCGTTGCCGCCATGGGCAGGAAGAACAAAGGCAAAGCATTCTTTTCCGCTTCAGAAACCCTGGCGCAATATGTGGTCGTAGATTACCTGAAGCAGAAAAAATATGCTGTTGATTGACGCCGTCATCGCACCATAGCGAACGATCCGCCGCAAAAAAGAGCCCCCATGGAGCGCTTCAGGTCAAGGGACCATAGCCGCTTCCGTGACCTCGAACCGGATGCGGTCGGGATCGGCGAGCAGCTTCAATCCGGCGGAATAGGTCCCAAGATTGCCCTGGCTATCGAAGACATCGACTATGGGTAACATAAGTTCTCCCGTTTCGAAATCAAAGGAAGCGCCACTCCCTTTGAAACGCTCGGACAGAACCGAAGCCGCGACGACCCCGAAAATGATGGGGTCGCTGCCGGGCTCGACGGCCATGTCCGCCCGGAACACGGCGGCGCCCGTCGCGTCGGAAACGTCCAGAGCGTCTATGTGCAACAGCCCGCCGGACAAGTCGTAGGACGGATTGGACACGATCTTCAGGATTTCGCCCGTGCTTCCAAAGGGGGTTCCCGTGGTGTTTCCCAGTACATACAGCTCGCCGTCGGCATCTTGACCAAACCCCAGCAGCCTCAGTCCCAGTTCCGATCGTCCCAGCAACGGAAATTCGAATATAGTGCTTCCTTCGAGGTAGAACAGCCGGCCGCTTTCTGAACCCGGTTTCGCCAATTCTCCGAAAACGTACTTGCCGTACAGAGAGGGAACTCCGGTTCCACGATAGACGAAGCCCCCTATCACGGCAACGCCTTCATCATGATCGTATTCGGCAATGGGATCGATCAGACCTTGCGGCGCGTCAGGAGGGGGCGCGTCGGTTACGGATCCGGGATTGTTATCATTGTGTTCGAAGAAAAAGGATCCTTCTTTCACGTTCCAGCCATAGTTGCCTCCCGCTGAAACCACGTCGACTTCTTCCACACTGTTTTGCCCGACGTCAGCGGCGTATAACTCCCCCGACTCTGCGTCAAAGGAGAAACGAAATGGGTTACGGAATCCATAGGCGTGGATCTCTTCTCGAAATCCGTTCATGCCTAAGAACGGGTTGTCGCCGGGTATGCCATATGCACCGTTGGAGGAGTTGTTTCCGGAGGGATCGATGCGGATGATGGTTCCGAGCAGATTGGATGGATCCTGACCGTTCCCTTTGGCGCCGTGTCCCACGATCGGTTCTCCCAGAAAGGTTTGACCGTCCCGATCGTCGGCGCCCCCTCCGTCTCCGAAAGAAACATACAACTTTCCGTCCGGGCCAAAATTCACGCCTCCGGCATTGTGATTAAATTGAGGCTCGTCCACCCGCAGCAGCTCCCTGGCGCTGCCGACGTCCGCGACCGACGAGGGATCTCCGGGAGAGGGGACAAGCCATTCGGTAAGTACGCTCTGATGGTTGGCCTCACCCGGGGCGCCTATGGCGGGTTCCGAGGTGTACGTATACAAACGCCCATTGGCTGCGTAGTCGGGATGGAAAGCAAATCCCAGAAATCCGCGTTCATCGAAGGAGTCGGGACCGAAGACACCCAGTTCCACCAATCGACTGCTCATGTCCAAAAAGGGAGTCTTGTCCCCGGTCGTCAGCTCGATTTTCCAGAGGGTTCCGTTTTGATCCGAAACGAACAGCAGGTCCGGATGCGAGGGAGCGTAGACCCCCCAGTTGGGCGCCGTCAGGCCCGTGGCCACCGGTGCGAGTTTGACCTCTATGCCGCCCTGTTGAATGCGATCGGGTATGGGGTCTTCCAACACCGTGGGATTTCTTAAAGCCGAGAATCGGGCGTTGCCGGCGGAGAAAGCAGGAAGCGATGCGATGAGCAGAAACAGTAAACCTATGGCGGCCATTACCTCCCGGCGCGAGCGGTACGCGCGCCTCCGCGCCGTGCACCGTAGCCCCCGCGGCGCGCGAGTGTTTCGTTGGCTATTTGTCATCATCCGTACTTTCTTATGAAGGGTTGTCTTCATATGCAGCAAACGTAAGCGCCCCAGGGTTGAATGCCCTCCCTCGGCTTGCCTTTGGCGGATACGTCCTTTTATGTGAACATGTGCATCTACCCTTGGGTTGTCAATCCATAGACGAATGGTTGGATGAATCCAACCCGGGGAGTCTGTAATTCGCTCTCCCTTCGACGTCTGTCTTGTCCGGAATTCCCGGATTCTGTCCCGCAGTCCCGGACAGTCCGCTGCGCTTGACCATAACCCGGAACTTGGTTTTGGACGGGAACAGCCATCGTTCCGGAGCGTTGCGCTTTGAATATCCGGCTCCGGGAATCGAATCTGCTCGACGTCCGCATTGATGCTCTGCAACCTTGAATCAACGGAGTGTAGATGGCTCGGGAAACGGGAGCGGTAGCACAAAGGCCTCACCCGAGTCCCTAGCGCAGAAACTGAGCAGTCAGCGTCGCAAAGCCACTAGGGGGAAAACCGTTGAGGGCCTAGCGTCTTCAGCCATCCTGATTGAAAACGAAGGAATCCGCGGATCGGGCCATTGCGCAGAAATTGAGCAGTCCCGGTCGTAAATTGGGCTTCCTCTAATTTTTTACCTTTAATATTAATGACTTACCTACATTCATAATTAAGGCACAGTTTTTGCTTTATCTGTTGCAACGCCTCGGCAAACGATCAGGTAGTCGAACGGGAATCTGCTTTTTAGATGATCGTGGATGGGGCCGGTAGTTATCCGGCCGGACCGTGTGGACGCCTCCCGGGCGCTCTACATCCCTTCGAAAATGGCGGTGACGGGGGGCGGCGTCGGAAGGGGCGCCGTGAACTTAGCCGGAAGGAAACGCTGCTTCCGCTGAAAACGGCGCCCCACACTTCGATACAACGTTCCCACGGGACCAAAGTAACTTGAGCGACACAGATCCTGGATGGACGCCTGACGGCGTTCTCGCCCCATTCAAGGCGGATAGGATGCGATTTGCGTAGTTTCAATCAGTAACCTGCTTCGAGGAGGTGACAACCCGATGAGCTGGAAGAACATGACCATAGGAAAACGTATCACAATAGGCTTCAGTGTTGTGCTGGCCCTATTGGTTGCGGTGTCCATCCTGAGCTTTACGGGAGTGGGGAGCATAGTACGCAACGCCGAACAGGTTATTCTTGGAAACCAACTGGACGCCAATCTGGCGCAAAAGGAAATTGATCATCTCAACTGGGCGAATCAAGTGAATGCCCTGCTGACGGATGATCATGTCACTACGCTCCATGTGGAAACGGACGATCACAAATGCGGATTCGGCGAATGGCTCTACGGGGACGGCCGGAAGCGCGCCGAGACTGTGGCGCCGAGCCTGTCCCCCTTGCTTAAGAGCCTGGAAGAGCCTCATCGAAAGTTGCATGAATCGGCCATTGAGATCGGACGGCTCTTCCGGCAGGCGGACGGGTCTCTTGGACACTTCTTGCGGGAAAAGAAGGCGGATCACCTTGCCTGGGTGAACAAAGCAAAGGATGTGTTCACGGACGCCTCGCTGACGCAACTGGGCGTGGAAAAAGACCCCGCCAAATGCAGCCTCGGGAGATGGCTGCTGTCCTCCGACGTGGATACGTTGAAGCAGACATACCCGGAGTTTTCGGCGGCCCTCGCAAAGGTTGTGGAGCCTCATAACAAACTGCATGAAAGCGCGCAGGAGATCCAGGAACTCCTGGACCAGGGACATCGGGATAAGGCTCTGGTCGTATTCAACGAAACCACGGCTCCGATGGCCTCCAGGACGCTTGAAGCTCTCGACGACGTGCTGGAATGGCAGGACGGGCAGATGAAGCACATGAAGGACGCCTATGTCGTCTATGCGGACGAGACCATTCCGGCCCTGAAATCCGTTCAGGCCATTCTTCGTGAAGTCCGCATCGAGGCCAGAAATCACATTATGGGTGATGAGGTCATGTTGGATGCAGCCCGGAGCACCAAAGTCAATGTTATTGCGGTGGGCGCTGTCGCCGTTATTGTGGGCCTACTGCTCGCTCAGTTCATTACACGAGGCACGGGAAGGTTTCTCCGTAAAGTCTCTGCCCAACTGGGCGAAAGCTCGGCCATGGTGGCTTCAGCCGCCGGCCAGGTTTCCTCTTCGAGTCAATCTTTGGCCGAATGCGCCTCGGAGCATGCCGCGTCCCTCGAGGAGACTTCGTCTTCGCTTGAAGAAATGGCCTCGATGACGAAACAGAACGCCCATAACGCGTCACGAGCGAACGATCTCATGAAACGGGTTAACGAGGTCGTGGGAAAAGCCAACGGCTCCATGTCTGATTTAACGGCTTCGATGGACGAAATGGCAAGAGCGGGTAAAGAGACGTCGAAAATCATCCGAACGATCGATGAGATCGCTTTTCAAACGAATCTCCTTGCACTGAACGCGGCCGTTGAAGCGGCTCGCGCCGGAGAAGCGGGCGCAGGCTTCGCGGTTGTGGCGGAGGAGGTGCGGAATTTGGCCATGCGGGCGGCCGACGCGGCCAGAAACACGGCTACGCTGATTGAAGGCATGGTGAAGCAAGTGACTGATGGTTCCGAGTTGGTCATACAAACCAACAGCGCGTTCAGGGAAGTAGCCGGCAATGTTTCCGAAATAGCGAACCTTGTAGGGGAGATTGCGTCGGCGTCCGGCGAACAGGCTCGCGGGATTTCTCAACTTACCAAGACGGTCAACGAAATGGACGGTATGGTTCAGCATAATGCGGCCAATGCAGAGGAATCCGCCAGTGCGTCGGAGGAAATGAATTCACAGGCGGATCAGTTGAGGATGCTGATCCTGGACCTCGGTCGATTGGTTGGTATTACGGGCAACGACGGAAGCGAAGCAAGACCTCGTGTTCCGCGACTTCCCATGCCGGTGAACCGGAAGGCCCTGCCTCCTGTTCTTAAGTCGGCTGGAGGGGACTGCGCTGACCATGAAGAGGGAGAGACGTGAGAGCGAACTTCCCGTGGAGCGGCCAAGAAGCGGTTCGGGCACGATGAAATGAGTTCAGGAGCCCTGAACTGGAGAGTCTCAGGCCCCTATCTTCCTTGGGAAGAGCGTCGTTTCCTTCGCCCTCACGTTAGGCGAGCCTGCTGAAAGCATCCGCTTCGCGGCGGACCATGGCGTTCGAAAAATGGGCCGGTCCGAGTTTCAACAGCCGAGTTTTGGGGAGGGGCGGGCATAAGCGCTAACTTAAGAACTGTTTACTATGTTACTTTGCTTTTGCAGTTGCACTTGCTGTAGCAGTCGTTTTCTGGGCGATTCTCTTAAATAAATCGATATCTTGCTCCAGCCGGTGATGGATTCACCCAAGCTTA
>JACQYL010000033.1:65025-79258 GCA_016208165.1 Deltaproteobacteria bacterium | reverse complement strand
ATGCGACTCAAAAAATACCGCCTCCCGGTATCGGCGCCGGCCGAACACACAACAAGAAAGGGACCTTATGAACGTAAAGAAGAACCTCACCATCGCGGTTTTGACGGGCGGGGGGGACGTACCCGGTTTGAATCCGTGCATCAAGACGCTGGTGAACAGCGCCATTGACGACGGCATGAACGTGTTGGGCATACGCCGGGGATGGGGGGGATTGCTCGGATACAATCCGGACGACCCCGACAGTCTGGACAAGAGCATCATGAAGCTGGACAAGGCCGTGGTCCGGACCATCGACCGTTCCGGGGGCACGTTCCTGCACACCTCGAGGACCAACCCCAGCGCGGTGAAGGCCTCGAACTGTCCGGAATTCCTCCGACACAAGCTGGACCCGACCAAGGAAAAGACCGACTTCACCCAGCACATTCTGTCCAACATCGAAAAGCTGGGTATCGACGCCATCGTCCCCATCGGAGGCGACGACACGTTATCGTTCGGCGAGCGTCTTCACAAAGAGGGCTTTCCCGTGGTGGCCATTCCCAAGACCATGGACAACGACGTGTACGGCACGGACTATTGCATCGGTTTTTCCACGGCCGTGACCCGCAGCGTGAATTTCATTCATGCCCTGCGCACCTCGACCGGGTCCCACGAGCGTATTGCCGTGGTCGAGCTGTTCGGAAGGTATTGCGGGGAGACCTCGCTCATTTCCGCGTACCTGTCCGGAGTCGACCGGGCCATCATTTCCGAAGTGCCCTTCGACATCGAGAAACTGGCGGCCTTCCTGGTGGACGACCGGTCCAAAAATCCCAGCAATTACGCCATGATGACCATCAGTGAAGGGGCCAAAATGGAAGGCGGCGACATGCTGGTGAAAGGGGAAGCGGACCCCTACGGGCACCGCAAGCTGGGAGGCATCGGCGCCGTGACCGGAGACGCCATCAAGCAGATCACGGGCATCGATATTATCTTCCAGCCGCTGTTCTATCTCATGAGAAGCGGTTCTCCGGACTCGCTGGACATGATGGTGGCCGTGAACTACGCCAATATGGCGGTGGACCTGATCAAGAAGGCGTCCACCGGGCGGTTGGTGGTCCTTCGAAACGGCCTGTACGGCGACGTGCCCATGTCCACCATCACCACGGGCCTGAAGCGGGTGGACGTGAGGGAACTTTACGACATCGAGCAATACCGCCCCAAAGTCCGCCACGTGTACGGGAAGCCCATGTTTCTGTATTGATTCATGGACTCCCTCGCCCTCTGGCCTGCTCCGAGCCGGCCGAAGGTCGTGAGCCTGTCGAACCGGTCGAAGGTCGTGAGCCTGTCGAACCGACCGAAGGTCGTGAGCCTGTCGAACCGGTCGAAGGTCGTGAGCCTGTCGAACCGACCGCAGCATGGGAGAGGGGTGGGGTGAGGGCGCACGTTTGTTTTGACTTTAAGCACGAATCCATTATATTAACTACACAGGGCGGTCGGACACTCGAACAAGTCCGATCGTCTTGGCGCGGAAGTGGATAGCCCGCTGGTGGGGCTCCCGGACTTCAAATCCGGTGGAGGGCGTGAGCAGCGTCCTCGGTGGGTTCGATTCCCATGCACTTCCGCCAGTTATTTGAAGGATGGTTTGCTTGTTAGGTTCCAAAGCCGTATTTGGAACTGCCACTGAAGTGAATTCCGGAACCTAAACGGTCCCTGCATGCCGCGAGTCCGTGATGCCAAATGATCATCACGGATGATCGCCCTCGAGGATCCGTCGGCCACTTGCCCCGAGCTACCGTAGCAATTTTCCCTGCACGGCTATGTCTCATGCCACATGACACGCATAGCTAACTTGCGCATTCGTCCCTGCAATGCGTGAAGCCATCAATAAGGATGGCGCGCCGGGGGGGAAGCCTATTGCCACGAACGTCGCGATTTCACGTACATCCCCAACGCCACACCCACGAACACGCCGAACACATTGGCCAACATGTCATCCGGCGAAAACATCCGGCGGGGGATGAAGGTTTGCGCGTATTCGAGCGCCATCCCCAACACGATCAGCCCCAGCACCGCGGCGAGAATGGATTTCTTGCCTTTTGCAGCCATGGCCGACAAAAGGGCCAGCCAACCATACGCAATGACGTGTTCGATTTTATCTTCGTAGAGGGCGTTTTCCGACTGGTGACCGTCGGTAGGCGGGGACAGGGACAGATAGAACAGGACGCCGAAAGACAGGATCAGAAAGAGCACGAGAAGCTTGCGAGGAATTCGGAGTGTCACAGATACCCTTTCGAGTCGGCGGTTCGAATAATGCGATCATGATATCACCTCGAATCTCGCCCCAACAAGCAAAAGGCGGAACCGCCCCCCACTGCCCTGCTAATTGCTGCTTTCAATGCCGGAGAGAAGGTTAGGCCGATGCCGCCTTACAAAATCTGTACAATTCGAATTACGACTTTTTCAACTTTTTCCTTAGACCAACCAAGCCGATGAGCCCATGGAAATGGATCTGTTCTCGGCGAACGCCGTCTTTCTTGTGAAACAGATCCCCTGCCGGCTGGTGTACGATACGGACGTCACGGAAACCGCGCAGGATGGGTTGGACTTACTCAGGTATAAGCGATGCGGCCTCTGTTTTGACGGGCTCACGGAGGGGCATGCAGAGAAGATTCAATCGTTTTTGGATCATTACGTTACTCGACCGCAACGACCCCTCTGAATCATCAGGACACTCTCCAACTTCCGCACGACACCGCCCTGAATCCGCGGACGCCCCGACCAACGGCTTTGTCATTCCCGCGTGAAGACAGGGCCAAGCGTTCAATTTCTTTGAAAAGATCGGAACGAACCGATATTCGAATCCGGTTATACCGAAGGGATAGGCCAGTGAGGAGGTTGAAAGCAGCCTCTTTTTTTTATGGCATTACATGGGGTTCATGCCGCATAAGCGTATCGCTCGAACCTCATGCAATATCCGGCAGCTTTGGAGGTCTCCGTGCAAACCCGCGAAGCACGATTTCCCATCGTTTTATGAATGACCTATGACGACTTCCCGTCATACCTGTGACCAATATCCGTCATTACGAACAGAATCGTCACCTTTGATCGTAATATCCTCACAAAACGCTTACCATCACAGGATTCTCTTGCAGATCCTCCGTCGATAGATTACAATAGCAAACCAAGTTACATATACGAAAGTTGAATGACAGTAAAGAAAGTTTTGTCATTTAGTGAACTTACATCGTCAGGAGTGATGATGCCACTCCGTGGTATAGACAGGAAAGCATATCATCGAACGTCTTGGAAGAGCAGCGCCAACTCCCGAGCCGTTTTTACTCTCCCAGAGGATTTCGTAGGAGCACCGCATGGCCCCTCTATTCCCGATGGACTCCAGGAAGAACGGTTCTTCCTCGCTTGGAGCGATCACCAATGGACATGCACGCGTTCTTATCATCGACGATGACCATTGTATCAGGAATATCTTCGAAGACATGCTCAAGTCTTTTGGAATACACACGCGGGCGTTCGAAAATCCCCTGGACGCGCTGGTACATGTGGAAGAGGACTTCTATAACGTCATATTGCTCGATATTGCCATGCCCCAGATTTCCGGCCTCGAACTGCTCCCAAAGATGAAAGCCGCGTCGCCCGCCTCGAAATTCATCATGGTCACCGGGTGCGCGAACAAGGAAAACGCCATACAGGCATTCCGGTACGGCGATTTCGATTTCCTTGAGAAACCGGTCGGCATCGAACTCATGTCCCATGCCATTGAGCGCGCGTCGAGAGTGCAGCAGACCGAGTTCAGACTGATGGAGACCCTGGATCAGCTCGAGAAGACCAATGCCAGGCTCACCGTCCAGAAAAACAATGAAGAACACATGCAGCAATGGCTGGTGGAGACCAACCGCGCGCTCTCCACTCTGGCCCAGAATCTGGAAAACACCCGGCTCGAATCCGAGAAACAGGTCGCGGAGACGACCCGGAAACGGATACTTCCCATTGTGACCAAGTTATGCCAGGATGTAGTCGTTTTCAGCCGATACCCCAACCAATTGGGGTTTCTCGTCCAGTATATCGAAGGCATGGCGCACAACCTGGCCTCGGATCAGAAAATCGCCGTGCTCCTGTCCCAGGCCGAACTGCAGGTGGCGTCCCTCATCAGGACGGGTATGAGCACCCAGGAAATCGCGCAACATCTGAACGTCTCGCCTTATACCGTTAAAACCCACAGGCGAAATATTCGAAAGAAACTGAGAATCCGAAACTCGAAATACAATCTTAAGTCCTACTTGACAAAAGAATCGACCAGGCCCAAATCGGCCTTAACCCTCAAGGACTAACTCTCCTCCAGATGCGCCCGCACAAAGGGTCGACCGCGGTCCCCAGCATTCAAAGCCACGCGCTAAGCATCGACGTGGAGGATTATTTCCATGTTCATGCGTTCAGCGCCGTGATTAAAGAAGAACACTGGTCGCATTATCGAGGCACACTGCAACGTCAGATCCCCACGTTGTTGGACATCCTCGATGAGTTCGAGACCAAGGCCACTTTCTTCGTCCTGGGCTGGGTGGCGGAACATTACCCGGCGCTCGTCCGGGAATGCCGGGTAAGAGGCCATGAATTGGCATCCCACGGACACGCTCATCAGGCCATCTACCTGAACGGCGAGGAGCATTTTCGAGCGGACGTTACACGGGGAAAAACCATTCTGGAGGATCTACTCGGCGAACCGGTCCTGGGCTATCGTGCTCCAGGTTACTCCATTGTCCGGAGTACGCTATGGGCATTGCCGCTGCTGAGGGAATTGGGGTTTGTGTACGATTCGAGCATCTTTCCCATACACCATGACTATTACGGCATTCCAGGGGCAAGGAAAACGCCCTTTATTCTGAAGCCGGCGAACAGCGATCTATTGGACCAGATTACGGGCCGCTCTTCCCCGGTCCCTCATGCACGGGAAGGACATCCCTCCGACTATCTGGTCGAATTTCCCATCGCAACCCTGCCCATCGGCAGACTCAACCTGCCGGTCTCAGGGGGCGGTTACTTCCGCTTCTGGCCGTACGCCTTCACCCGATACGCACTCAAGAAGATCGAACGTAACGTAGGGCCGTTTGTGTTTTATCTGCATCCCTGGGAACTCTGCGCATCTCTGCCGAACGTCCGTGGCGCTCCGCCTCGATCCCGGATTCGAACACGCCTGAATACCAAGGGAACGGAACAGAAATTCAGGAGGCTTCTTCAGGATTTTCGTTTCCTGCCGGTCAAGGAGGTTATCCGGAATCTGGGATTGGCTTTCTGGGAGTGATGAAGTGAGGTGATCGGTCGAAAATAGGAGCCATGTATTCGACGGATGTGGTGGCCTCCGGCCCTCTGATCCGCCCTATGGCCTTCTGCGCGGCATCCGATCCGGGAAAGCCGGGGGCCATCTCCAGAGACTTCTCCAGGAATTCCAGGGCCTTTGCTTTTTCATCGTTCGCCAGATAAGCCATTCCCAGGTGATAGTTGACCACCGGATTCCCGGACAACTCTTTATAGGCTTCTTGTATATAGGAGAGGGCAAAGGCGAAGGACTTCTTCTTGTAATAGATCCATCCGAGCGTATCGCTCACGCTCGGATCCTCCGGCATCAGATTTCTGGCTTTCTGGGCAAAGGTCAGGGCCTCATCGATGTTGCCTCCGTGCTCCGCCAAAATCCACGCCAGGTTGTTCGCGGCAGCGCCCAACTTCGGATTTACGGAAAGGGCTTCGCGGTAGTGGGTCTCGGCTTTGCCGAAATCATTCTGATTGGAGTATATGGCGCCCAGCAGCATATGCGCGGCAACATCCTTGGGGTTATTGGCCAGGACCTCCTGATACTTCCGGATGCCCTCTTCCGTTCGATTCTGCTGAAGGTAAAGCTTTCCCAGCTCTATATAGGCGGGAGTGAAATTCGGATTCTCGGAGATGGCCTGCTGAAAATTCTTCTCTGCAGGATCGATTTGTCCGGTGCTCCAGTATATTCGACCCAGGAGATGGCGGATCTGAAAGTCGGCCAGGGATTTGTCGAGCTGTTCGTTGCACAGCCGGACAGCGTCATCGGATTTGCCTCGCTCCATCAGCATGGCTACGAGGTTATCCAGTGCGCCGGCATGCCCGGGAGTGACGCTTAATACCCGTTCAAAATACGATCGGGCCTGGTCCTCGTCATGTTCCACCCGGCTGAGCATGCCCAGCTTGTAATTGACCAGAGAACTTTCCGGCTCGATTTCCAGCGCCCTCGAAAGAGCCTCTCGTGCATCCTTCACGTTCCGGGAGAGCATAGCCGCGTCGGCCAGCATGATATGCGCCTGAATCTGCTTTGGTTCCGCTTCCAGGATGGCCAGAGCCTGGGTTTTTGCCTCCTCCGGTTTCATCTCTCTCAACGCCAGTTGCCCTAGGAGCAATCTTGCCTTTGTGAACCGTGGCAGCGACTCCAGCCCTCGATGCAAGGCCGCGGAAGCCTGGTTGGCTTCGCCCAACCCCAAATGGGCAAGCGCCTTGTAGTAGAGGGCTATGGTCAGTTCAGGTTCGTTCTTGAGCGCCTGCTCCAGTTTTTCCAGGGCGTCGCGGTAGGATTGATCCCGAAGATCCAGTTCCCCTAACATCATGAGCGCCTGGGCCTGTCCGGGATGCTTTTCCAGAAGCTCCTGCGTCCATTTCCGGGCTTCCTCGAATTTGTCGAAATCCTTATACAACCGCGCGATGGATACTTTGATCTCAGCGGAATCCGGCTGGATTTCGAGGGCCTTTTGAAAGTGCTCGAGCGCCGGATCGAACTGCTTTTGAGACGCAAAGTAAGCGGCCAATGCCACGTAGGGTTCGGACTTTCCCGGCAACTTCTCGACGGAGTTCTGCAAGGTCGCCAGAGCCTTTTCGGGTTCATTCAAGCGCTGGTATAGGCTGGACAGGACCAAATAGTTCCCGATGTTTTCAGGCTCCAGTTCCAAGGCCTGTTTCATCGCTTGCTCACTCTCGCTCATCTTGTTTTGCCGGGCATAGCATGTGGCAAGCGCCTTCAGCGCATCGGCGGAATTGGGATCCAGCTCCATGATCGACTTCAGGGTCTGCTCTTCCAGATCAAACTGTCTGCTACGCTTGTGGAACGCGGCAAGAGCAAATCGTGGAGCCGTATCCTCGGGTTTGACCTCAACGGCCTGTTCGTGCAATTCCAGGGCCTCGGTGTCTCTCCCCAGCTTTTCAAAGAGCTGCGCCAGCCGGGTGCGGCCCGTGGCGTCCTGCGGCGCTTTTTCGATGAACTGGCGCAGGCGCTTCTCCGCCTCCTCCCAATTCTCTTCTCGAATGGCCGTGGTCGCAAGGAGCATAACCGCGCCTGTTCGCCCTGCGTCCCGTTCGAGGACGGCCTCCGCCTGAGCCTTCGCTTCCGCGTATTCCTTGGCCATCAAATAAAAGGCTCCTAATTTCTCGCGAGCATCCAGATTTTCAGGGTCGATGTCCACCGTCAGCCGGAGGGCACGGAACGCTTTCGCAAGCTTCTTCTCCTCTATGTAGCACAAGCCGAGGTGATATTGTGCTTGAGCGAGTTTCGGGTCGATAGCAAGCGCGTTCTGAAATTCGATTGCAGCTTCGGCATAATCGTCTTTTTCAAAATACGCCAATCCGCTTTCCAGGAATTTCGCTTTTTTCTCCTCTTCATTCGCGCAGCCCCAAAAAGACATCAAACAGAGACCGAACGCAACAATCGTCGGCAGCAACCCTGATCTTCCGGTAAGTCTCATATCCTTCACCCCGTTTTACGGTTCCATTGACGCTTTGCAGCAAAGCACTGTCAAATTTCATATCCTTAAGGTTTACCGGGACCTAATCGTCAGCTTCAATTCAATCAGTTATTATCGTTATGTACTACGACCTGTCAACACCAGAAACCCCATCACAGGTTCGCATTTCCTCTACTGCTGCGCATAGACAAAAACATGCATGGATAAGCTGATCGATCAGTATTCGGAACTTAGACCGTTTTTCTACATCAGTATGCCGTGTTTAAGCGTTAAGAGTAAAAGTGACAATACCCATTTCTCGAACGACCTATAACGGAAACTGACTATTGCTATACATCCCAATGTATAGAGAAGCCTCGGCTGCGTGCAAATCGGAGCGAAGTCGTCCCCGTCTTGATCCGGCATGACGTCCCACATCCAGTTCTCCCCTGAAGGATCCGCGATGGGTCCCCCTCTGAAAGACGCCCGGCAACCTTCTCGAATCCGATCCTGAGTGCGGGAACGCGAGACGCTCAGGGGGCCGCGCCCATCTCTTCCGGGAGGGCATCCGGGTATATCCTTGTGCGCGGACCGGGTCCTGAAAGGTGGAGGTGAGCGGATACCTCGAAAAACGGATTGCTCAATTTCTGCGCAGCCTCTTGGGACCGGTGTTTTCTACATTACTGAATAACTAAATTATATAAACAGGTTACAATGAATTAAGCGCATTACAACCTTATTGGATCAAATCGAACCGATTGCGCAGAAATTGAGCAGTCCGTTTCGAGGCTCGCGCGGCAATAAAATTAATGTTATTAAAATCAATAACTTATAGACTGCACCCACTGCGGCACGATTCTTGCTGGATTATTGGTGTGCACTCACACGACCCGCTCCACACGAAAGGAGTTTATCGACCATGCCGCTCAGGATTCTGCTTGCCGACGGCTGTCGGATCCTGCGTGAGAGCCTTCGCGGAATGCTGGAGCTCCAGGAGAACTACCAAGTGGTAGGCGAGCTTACAGACAGTCGCGCTGCGTTGCAGACCCTCGCATACCTGAAACCCGACATTGTCCTTATGGACATATCCAAAGATGTGTCCGATGGGATCGAAGCCGTTCGTCAATTGACACACTTTGCCATGGATGTGAAAATCATCGTTCTTTCACCACATGACGATGAACTGTGTGCTCGTGAGATTCTCAGTCTGGATCCCGACGCCTACCTGTCGACGGAAAGCGGCCTTGCCGAATTGTTACACGCCATTGAAATGGTTAGCCGAGGAAAGAAATATTTGTGTACGAATATATCTACCATCCTGATGAATGACTATATACGGCAATTGAACCCCGAGGAAGCCCTCCGGTCATTCGGATTATCGTTCAGGCAAAAACAGGTTCTGCAGCTCGTGGCTGAAGGAAAGACGACCAAGGACATCTCCCGAACCCTGGACATAAGTGAGTATACGGTTGAAAATCACAGAAGAAAGATCATGAAAAAGTTGAATATCCGAAGCGTGGCTGAACTCACCAAGTATGCGATCCGTGAGGGAATAACCACCGTCTGATCAACCATGATGAATTCGTAAAAAGTCAAAAACGTCCATTTTCGACTTCTTGCGAGTTTATCAAGAATGATTTCCCGGACATGCCGCAAGTGAAACACTAAGCGGCCTAAGCCGATTTCTGATGTTCAAGCACATGGCGAACGGCTTTTGCCAGCATGCTGCGGCCCAAAGGTTTCATCAAGACCCGTTTGATTCCCACGGATCGGGCCTTTTCTTCGGTCAAGTTACGGCTGAAGCCGGTGGTGATAATGATGGGAAGCTCGGGTCGGATGCGAAGCAGTTCCTGGGACAGGCTCAACCCCGTCATTTTAGGCATGGTGTAGTCCGTGATCACCAGATCGAAATCGTTGGCGTGGGCTTTAAAATACTCGAGGGCGGCGGTGCTCGAAGTGAATGTCGTCGCCCGGTAGCCTAAGCCCTCGAGGGTCTGGCCTTCGAGATCCACCAGCACTTCTTCGTCATCCACTAATAGAACCCGTTCCGTACCTGTGGGAAGGGACTCGTCACCCGATATGGGATGCGACGACGCCGTTCCCTCGAACACGGGAAGGTAAACGGTGAATGTGGACCCGTGTCCCGGCTCGCTTCCGGCGGTGATTTCCCCTCCGTGGCTCTTGACCACTCCGTGCGCCACGGCCAGGCCCATTCCCGTGCCTTTGTCCACTTCCTTGGTGGTGAAAAAAGGATCGAAGATCCGGGCCAGTGTTTCCTGATCCATGCCGATGCCGGTATCGCTGACCGTAAGTTTCAGATAGTTGCCGGGCTTCAATGACGGTACCGGTTTCGACGACTCCGGTCCGAAACGTTCATTTGAAAGCCCGACCTCCAATACGCCTCCCTCCTCCATGGCTTGGGCTGCGTTGGTACAGAGGTTCATTAGTAGCTGATGCATCTGAACCGGGTCGGCCAATATTCTCGCATCGGTCTCGCCCAGGCTCTGTCGAATTTCGATGGTGGAGGGGATAGAGGCTCGCAACAGATTCAAGGCCTCCTTAACGATGGACGCCAGGTCAACGGGTACCTGTTCCTGCTCGTTCTGCCGGCTGAAACTCAGTATCTGTCTTACCAGACCTTTGGCGCGACGTCCGGCCCAGAGCACCTGTCTCAGGTTTTCGGCTTCCCGACTTCCCTCCGGCAAATCACCGAGGGTCAGTTCGGTATAGCCCATCATGGCGGCCAGGATGTTGTTGAAGTCATGAGCAATTCCGCCGGCCAAAGTGCCGATGGCCTCCATTTTTTGGGATTGCTTGAGCTGCTCCTCGAGCCCGCACTTTTCCCTTTCGGCCCTTTTCCACTCGGTAATATCCTTGATTACGCCCACAAAACGGATTTCGCCCTCAACAGCGATCAAGGTTGCCGAAAAGAGGCCATCCCTGACTTCTCCCTCGCTGGTCGCAAACTGAACCGGAACGTCGGTCACCTTTCCGTCTCTCCTCAACAGCTCCATGATGCCGTCCGCGTCGGCGTTGCGGATAAGGTCAGTGAAACGGATCTCTTTCATCTTTTCGGACGAATACCCGAACCTTCGGGCGAAGGCCCCGTTGATATAAATGAAACCGAAGTCGTTCATCCTGCACACAGCGGTGGCATCCGGAACGCTCTCGAGGGTGAGACGATGCTTTTCTTCGCTCTCCCTTAAAGCCTTTTCCTTGGCGATTCGTTCTCTCATTTCGAGGTGCATTCTCTGATTGGCCGATCTGAGCTCATGCTGCCTCGCTTCGAGGCGCCGGCCGGCTATCCGCTCCTTGGCCAGGGACGTTTCGATCCCGTTTATTAAAATGTTCAACATCATGGTGGCCATGGTGTTCAGAAAAATAAAGCTGGCGCTCACGACCAGCCATTTCTCCACCGCGTTCTCGACCCCCGCGGGCCACTCGAAGGCGCCTTTTGACAGCAGCAATCCCACGACCAGCAGCGTCAGGGCGTTCAGGATCAGGGCGGCAACGGCGGCTTTCCTGCTGAGCAGAGCGCCCGTCAACACGGCAAAAGCGAAAAGCCAGATTGTCCCGGCTCCGTACGGTCCGACGGAGAGAATGAGCGCCCAGCTTAATACATACACCACGGCGCAAAGCCCTACTGCACGTAGCCGATAGCTCAAACGACGCAGAAACAGCAGGGAAATGACCACCGCGTATGCAAACGTGTCGACCGTGAGGACCCACCAGCGTCCCTCGATCAGGGCAAGGCGCGCACCCGGCGCGTACGCAAGAAAACCCACCAGCGAACAGCCCAGCACCACACTCCAAAGCACCCTTTCCCGCCAAAACAGAAGATCTTCCGCGGACTTCGCCCCATCGGGCATAGTCAGTCCGACGAGCCGGTCCCAGCCGTTTGCTCCCATACGAGTCAGAGTATTTCGCCTCGGATCAGACATGGCCCTTCCGCCGCGTAAACGCCCGGTCGCCTTTGCACCTTCCCAAGCCGGTCCGCCGACGGCTCGTCACTTCTCGGATCTAATACTCACTTCCACTGTAAAACCACCGAATTCCGTTTCGAATGGGATGGCGATGCATGGGGAGGATCGGTCCAGGTGCTGGACCACATGGTTCTTACCGGAAACAATGGTAGGTCTGGGCGACGCCACCCTGTACCCCATATCGTCCAGTTTTCTTCGAGCATCTCCGCAGGCCATATTGGTGATCTCCCCAACGGCGTCGCGGACTTCATCATCGATCTCGTGTACTTCCTCGCCGAGCATGTTGGCTATAATGCCCTTAATGCAGCCTTCCGTGAACGTGATCGAAAGCGTGCCCGTTACGTCACCCGTAAGTCCGATGATGCCTGTAACATCTCCGTTCGCCTTACGATCTTTCTTTAGATACATCTTGCCCGTTTTGGCATCCACGAAAGCCATGGTCTTCAACACATTCAATATCGCTTCCAAAAAGGGATTTATCAGCGTCGCGTCCATTCCATTATCTCCAAGGTCCGAAGGCACACCTGTGAACTCATCACCATTAAATAGCAACCGGATGCCGTGCGGCATGATACCATATCAGGGCGGCCGTCACGCAACAAATGGGATCGAATACACACATTTAGGCGCCGACCTGCTCATTCTCCCGCCGCACGACCCCATGTATTTCTCCTTTCATGCCATCTTGACGATCACGCAAGGCCGTTTCGACCACTAACCAATCGGCGTTTCGACAGAATTCTTGAGCATTCCGGATCGATTAAACCAGTTTCGGGAACGGCGTTTCAACAATATGAGATTGACACAAAGGTTTTGAATGCTCATTGTTCGTAGGGACCCATCGGTCCCATCCAAAATCGAAATCAAGAAGAAAACAGCCCATTGTCAATATAGGAGGGGGTTTCATGGGGAACACATTGCGGACAACCCTTTTACTGGCGGTGCTCACCGTATTCCTGGTCTGGATCGGAAAGCTGCTGGGCGGATCCCAGGGGATGATCATCGCCTTCGTTCTGGCTATGGCCATGAATGCGTTCAGTTACTGGTTCTCGGATAAGATCGTCTTGCGCATGTATCGGGCCCGGGAAGTAACGATGTCGGAGGCGCCCGACCTTTACGCCATTGTGAGGAATCTGGCCACCAACGCAGGCTTGCCCATGCCCCGGGTATATATCATACCCAACGATTCTCCAAACGCCTTTGCTACGGGCAGAAACCCGGATCACGCAGTTGTGGCGGTCACCGAAGGGCTTCTTCGACTAATGAGCCGCGAAGAATTGACCGGCGTTCTGGCGCATGAACTCGCTCACGTCAGGAATCGGGACATCCTCATCGGCTCCGTAGCGGCCACACTGGCGGGAGCCGTGATGATTCTGGCGAACATGGCGCGCTGGGCCGCGATCTTTGGTGGGGGCTCCCGGGACAACAAAGAAGGAGGCTCCGGGGGGCTCGGACTGATCGTCATGTCCATCCTTGCCCCCGTCGGCGCATTCCTCATTCAGACTGCGATCTCACGCAGTCGCGAATATCAGGCGGACGCAACAGGCTCGAAGTTTGCCGGACATCCGGAAGGTCTGGCGAGCGCGCTTAACAAGCTGGGACAGTATTCCAAACAGCTTCCCATGGAAGCGAGCCCCAGCACCGCGCACATGTTCATTGTGAATCCGCTGAACGGAAGAGGCATGATGAGCTTGTTCTCTACTCATCCGCCGTTGGAAGATCGCATCGCCCGTCTACTGGGCCGGAGGACCCCGGGCTCGATATCGTCAGACCGGAGCACCTCCCCGAGCAAGGAACGGGCGGCGGACGATTTCTGGACTCGTCTCTCTTCCTGATGCGCCGTCATCCGTGACGTCCAACGTATACCCAAAGTCTGATCGGCCGGTTCCGAATCGGCCGATCAGTCCGGTGCCTTTCGCATGCCGCGCGTTCGTACGATCAGATACCTTCCATGCCCTCCAAGAAAGCGCGCACATTTTCTCCCAGCACGTCGTGATTGTATCCTCCTTCCAATATGGCGAACAGGCCGGCCCCCAGCTCTTCGGAAGCGTCTCGGGTCATTTTTCCCATTTCTCGATAGTCGGCGGTCCGGAGCAGCCCTCCCCAGTCTTCCTCGTGATTATCGAAGCCGGCTGAAACGGCGATCACTTCACCCTCGAATCGATCGAGAACCTGTTTCACGGACTTCAGATAGTCGTCTCTGGACAGGCTAGAAGGGTTGAAAATGCTCACAAATCCTCGGTCGCCAAGACAGTTCACCGTGCCGTCACCATAATGCAGATCGAAATCCAGGACAAAAGCCTTGTTGATCTTCCCTTCCCGCTTCAGTTTCTGCAGGGCCACAGCCATGTTGTTGAAATAACAGAATCCCCAGAAGTCGTCCGGAGAGGCGTGATGGCCTGGGGGACGAATCAGGCCGAAGGCCGGTTCGGCAAGACCCCATTCCGCCGACGCAACGGCCCCACCTGCCGCCAGGGCGGCCATGTCAAACAAGCCCAGCGCTCGTACCCGCTCGATTAATTGCTCGGTATG
>JACQYL010000033.1:56417-64981 GCA_016208165.1 Deltaproteobacteria bacterium | reverse complement strand
ACGGCGGGCAGCAGGCCGAGGCTCGGTATGTACGGCGGCAATGTCGTCCGGAGACGCCGGATCGGGTTCAATAAACTCATACCGACGGCCCAGGGCGTTGACAATGGATTCCAACCTCCCCGCTTCGGCTGCCGGATCGGACGTATACACCCGATAATAGTCGGGATGGAAGACGACTTTCATGGCCGCACCCCTCTCAAGGCATACCTGAAAATAGTTCACATATATAAATAATTACATTATAATATTAATTATATACTTGAGCAACAACCGTGACGCATCTCTAAAAACGGGACCCCCTCGAACCGAAACCCGGCGTACGGATAGATACGCGCCTCCATGCTAACGAGCCGGCGCTGCGCGCATATGCACAAATTCCTCCGCCAGGAGTTTGGCGATGAGTGGCGCGTTCCCTCCCGCCCGGTTGTTCACGATGACATGAACATCGACTTCCCGGCGTACACCCGCGTCCATAATTCGAACCGTATCCGACACCATGTTCGGGTCGAGCATCCCATCCACCAAAGCGTTGAACGGATGCGCCTCGGCGTAAGCCTGTTCGTACCGGACCCCCTTCGGAGTCATCAACCGAACGATGCAATCCCCCGCCGCATTGAGGAACCTATTTCCGGACAACTCGAGCTGTTTGGTAAGCGGAGGCAGCCAGGTCCAATGGGACAGCACTTGCCCGATTCCGTGGCTTTCAAGCACTTTGAACACAGAGGAGGAAAGGTACGCCTCCGTGCGCAACTCGACGTGATAGCGATCATCTTTGGGTATCGCCGCGAAAAACCGGTCCAGACTGTCGGCCACCTCATCAGGGGAAACCCGGTCCTGCTTCCGCTGATATTCCTGCTCGAATACGAGCCCCCTCAAACGAGACCCGAGCAGCTCCACCGCCGGTTCATAAAACCGGCGACGAAACGTTTCCGCATCGAGGTACAGCCCGTTCTCCACGAAGGTCCCATGCTGCAATATTTTCTGTGCGAACAGGACTTTCGGCACTTTCAGGATTAGGTAGTCTTCCTCTTTCAGATGTTGGGAATATCGATCCAGAACGTGAAAATTCTGAGACGGTTCGCCGTCCTCCTCCAAAAGGAGTGGATAGAACGTGAAATCCAATTCGAGAGAACGGAAATGCTCGAAATACTCTTCCACGCTGTCCACCGGAAGGGTCTCTTCAACGTAGGTCCGCCCTCCCAGTTTTCGGGACCTCCTGCTGATCCTCTTGTCGTATCGGTCTCTGGAATAGACCTGGCCGATCCAACCCGCGTACCGGTCACTTGCGGTGCCCATGAATATACGAGGATGGAGACCTCTGAAATAGAAACCGCTGGGCTCAAACAACTCTGTACGGGCCATAGGTTCGAGACTCCTCGAGAAAAGCCGTGCCGGGTCCATGCCCTGTTCGCGGCCGTTATATTTGGTATTGAGTTATTCTAACATGATTCGGCTGTTCCGCGGGAACAGGAAACTTGCGCCCGGCTTGCTTTCCCGTTTGATGAACACAGCCGGGGCATGGTATGAGTGCGTATATCAATTGTCATCGATTGGGGGGGAGTGTCTTCAAGGCCCCGCCCCGGCGGTTCCCCCATACGCCGTTTGTAACCCTTTTCAACGGGGTCTCCTCCCTCCGGCAGGCGCCCGGGCACCAATTGCCGCACGAGATGACCCGATGAGGCAAGCCTTGGAGACCGCGCCTTGGCTCAGGCGGATAGAAGCATCCAGCCCCGAAACGGACCCAAAGTGAAACCGGTTCATGAAAACGCCGCATAAGCCCCTTATACGTTTTCCCAAAGACTGTATATTCGCACGGTTCAGGCGTCGGAAAAACCGGTTTCACGTCGAGGTGGAAAAAGACGGCGCATTGATGGGAGCACACTGCAACAATTCCGGCAGTATGCTGGGATTGCTGCGGCCCGGAGCCGAGGTAATGGTTTCGCCTGCCTCGCGTCCGGGTCGAAAACTACCCTATACGCTCGAGCTGATTCGGCCCCATGGGTTTTGGGTGGGAGTAAACACCCTGGCGCCCAATCGACTGCTTTTCGAGGCGTGGAAGGCGCGTCTCCTGCCCGAGGTTCTGGATTATACCGTCTTTCATGCTGAAACCGTAATCGGAAAGAGTCGCCTTGACGCTTTCCTTACCGGCCCGCAGGGGCGTTTATGGGTGGAAGCGAAAAACGTCACCCTCGTGGAAGACGACGTCGCCTATTTCCCGGATGCCGTAACGGAACGAGGGCAAAAGCATCTGAGAGAGTTGATCGATCTGGCGCACAGCGGGCATCGAGTGGCGTGCTTCTATCTGATTCAGAGACCGGACGCGTCCTGTTTCGGACCGGCCGATTTCATCGATCCCGAATTCTCCCATCTGTTCCGGCAGGCCACGGAAGCCGGCGTCGAATCCTGGCCGTATGAGGCGCTCGTTTCGCCGGGAGGCATTGCCTTGGGTCCCCGACTGCCGGTGCGTCCTTTCAACTGAGAACCAACGGCGATCCCTCCCTGCCGGAATTCGCAGCTGCTCCAATGATCGTGCCCTTGTTTTCTCCGGTTTCGGTTGCGAATTCCGGGCCAATTCATTATCATGGGGATCGTATGCAATGTCCGGCTCGGACTTGCGGTCCGTCCAAGAAACGAAAGGAAATCGAAGTGAAGACAGAGAATATCGGGGAAGAAGTGGACGCCCTTTGCCCCGAATGCGGCCACGCGTTTAAAGTCTATATCGATCGGGTCTCCCGGGACTTCGAAAGAACTCCTCCCGACACCGTCGAAGCCGAATGTCCGGTGTGCGGATGTGGAAAGTGCAAGATCGGCAAGTAGATCCGAAACCCGCAGCATGGCATAGGCCGGCCTCTACGCGGATCGCCGACGGGAGGCCGGTTTGGACAAATGAAATGAAGGTGCGGCGCGTGGACGAAGATCCGGGGAGCCGGGTCGTCACCATCATAAGGGAATTTGTCGAGAACTCTCCGGAGAACGCTTTGGAGCGAGGGGTGGAGGAACCGGCATGGGATGCGCCCCTGGTGGGATTCTCCGAAGGTCTTGATCCGATATACGATCGGCTCAAGGAAAACATCGGGGAATTCCTGTGGACTCCGATCGAGGCGTTCTCGTTGGCCTTTCCCCAACTCCGAGTGGATTCCAAAGAGCTCTCGATCATCTCCTGGGTGTTGCCTCAGACGATGGCAACCAAGGTTGAACAGCGTCGCCAAAAAGCCTTTCCTTCCCAACGATGGGCGCGCGCACGCCTGTTTGGAGAAGAGTTCAATAACGCTCTCCGCCGACACGTGACCGAAAGCCTCCAGGCGATGGGAATCGCGGCTGTGGCCCCTGTCTTGTCACCTTTCTGGAAGAGACGGGAATCCCCTCGATACGGATACGCTTCAAACTGGTCCGAACGGCACGCTGCGTTCGTCTCCGGTTTGGGAACGTTCGGTTTGAGCGACGGACTGATCACTTCCGTGGGTAAAGCCGTTCGTGTCGGGAGCGTGGTAGCCCGACTTGCCGTTCGGCCCACGCCAAGACCGTATGAAAACCACCACGCCTATTGTCTCTTCCATGCCAAGGGAATATGCGCCAAATGCGCGGATCGCTGCCCGGCCAAGGCCATTTCAAGAACGGGGCACGACAAAACGGCCTGTTGGACCTATATTCGACAGATCACCTCACCCTATGTGGAAGTGAACTTCGGGTTTAAGGCAAACGCCTGCGGACTTTGCCAGACAGATGTTCCGTGCGAATCCGGCATTCCCGTGAAACCGGATTAAACCTTTCAAGCGGAACGGAGTTAGTCCGGGCTAGAGCTTTCACGATTTAAATTAGGGATCCCATGAATCAAAAAACCATCCTCGTCACCGGAGGGGCCGGATTCATCGGCACGAACTTCGTCCGGCACGTACTGGCCTGTAAATCCTGGAAGATCGTGACCCTCGACGCGCTGACCTACGCCGGGAATCCGGCCAACCTGGCCGATCTGCCGCCGGAACATACCGTCAGGCATCGTTTTGTTCGCGGCGACATCAGGGATGTCGAAGCTCTCGCGTGGCTGTTTTCGGAAGAACGGTTCGATGGTGTGGTCCATTTCGCAGCCGAATCCCATGTCGATCGATCCATCATGGGGCCTGAAGCCTTTATCGAGACCAATGTGCTGGGGACGTTTCGTCTGCTGGACATGAGCCTCGATCATTGGCGGCGAAATGATAGAAGGCCCGACTTTCGTTTTCTCCATGTTTCGACGGACGAGGTTTACGGCAGCTTGGGAGCGGAAGGTTCGTTTTCTGAATGCTCAGCCTATGATCCCTCGAGTCCCTATTCGGCATCAAAAGCGTCGTCGGATCATTTTGTTCGCGCCTACCACCGCACGTACGGGCTTCCCACCGTGGTCACCAACTGTTCTAACAACTACGGACCGTACCAGTTTCCCGAGAAACTCGTCCCGCTGATGATTCTGAACGTTTTGGAGGAAAAACCCCTACCCGTTTACGGGGACGGAAAGAACGTTCGCGATTGGCTGTATGTTGTCGATCACTGCGAGGCCCTTGTACGGGTATTCGAGGAAGGTGTTCCGGGTGAAACGTACAACATCGGCGGAAACGAAGAGCGCACCAACATCGAAGTGGTGGAAATGCTTTGTGATATTTTGGATGCCCGCCTGGATCGGACCGGGAGCCGATCCAGCAGAAGGCTCATCCGTTTCGTGACGGATCGGCCGGGCCACGACCTCCGCTATGCCATCGATGCGGCCAAGCTGAGGAATACCCTTGGTTGGCGCCCCGCCAGCCGGTTTAAGGAGGCCCTCCAGTCCACGGTGGATTGGTACCTCGGCCACCTCGACTGGGTCAAATCCATTCAGACCGGGGAATACCGCCGCTGGATCGAACGCAATTACCATCAGAGGGAAATGCGCCGGATGCCGTGATGCTCCGAGCTCGAACGGACGAACCGGGTAGCGGATGATCCGCTGCCGGATCGCCTGGATCCTACCGAATGGAATGACTCAGTCCCCATAGCCTCGGGAATGCGAGGAATGCCACAGCCAAGCGGTCCTTACGATGTCTCGAATCTCCGAGTATCGGGGAGACCACCCGAGTTCTCGTCTGATTTTTTTTGATGACGCAACGAGGATGGCCGGATCGCCGCTCCTCCGGGCCGCGGGTTTCCATGGAATCGAGATTCCGGTGACCTCCTCGCAGACACGGATGATTTCAAGCACGGAAAATCCCCGCTCGTTGCCCAGATTAAACCAGGTACAGCCGCCGACCCGCTCCATCCAGTCCAACGCCAGGACGTGGGCCTCAGCCAGATCAATGACGTGAATATAGTCCCGGAGGCAGGTGCCGTCCGGAGTGTCATAGTCCGTGCCGAAAACGCGAACAGGTTCACCGGCTCGCCCCGTCCCCATCGCGGCCCTTAATATCAACGGTATTAAATGGGTTTCGTTGCGGTGATCCTCGCCCATGTCTCCGTTCGGAGAAGCCCCTGCCGCGTTGAAGTATCTGAGAGCCACGGTTTTCAATCCCCAGGCTGAAGCGCAGTCCTCCAAAATCTGCTCGATCATGGCTTTGGAACGCCCGTACGGGTTGATGGGCATAACCCGGTGATGCTCGTCGATGGGGATCTCGGTGGGGTTTCCATACAGCGCCGCACTGGACGAAAATACGAATTTGCGCACTCCGGCGGCTTTCATAGCGCTCAGCAGATTCACCGTGCCAGCCACGTTGTTCCGGTAGTACTCGAGCGGATGCTCGACGGATTCGCCCACTAGGGAATGCGCCGCAAAGTGCAGCACCGCATCGAAGCGATAGCTCCGAAAGGCGTTCCGTACTGTATCCATCTCATTCAAATCCGCTCGGACGAATGGCGCGCCATGGGGAACAGCACCCCGGTGCCCCGCGGTGAAATTGTCCAGCACAACGGTCTCCAAGCCTTTTTCCAACAATACCCGATTCGCAAAGGAACCGATATATCCCGCTCCCCCCGTAATCAAAACCAGCATGGTTGAGAATCCCTTTCCTGTTCCTTGTCCGTTCGTGTCGAACTGAAACAATGCCGTTGATTTCGTTCTGTTTGGGCCGCCTAGAGTTGGAAATAGACACTTGACTTCAGGTATACCCGGATGAATTGTCCCTTGACAACCACAAAGAAAGACTGAGAGATTACCAGGATCAAAACCGCTTCAAGGCCTCCACACATGCAAAAAGGAAGCTCCATGAGCCTCGAACTCAAACCGCGTCCCGAGAAAAAAGGAAGGACCATCGTTTTTGTAACATTCGAAAGTGAATTCGCTCCACTGGGAGGGCTTGCGGCTGTCATGAGAGCCCTTCCTCGAGAGATGGCCGGAACCGGATCGGAAGACTGCATCCTCATCGCGCCTTTTTTCAGAGAAATCACGCGTTGCAAGGAATCTCTTTACAAGCGGATTCAACGAACCGGACTCTCCCCCAAGGTAAGGTTCGGCGGCCGAACGTATGACGTGGAAATTTGGCTCCATACGGACGACAGCGGATTTCAGAGTTTCTTGATCTATTCTCCCGATTTTTTTCAGGCTCCCTGCGATTGCAGCGACCCGTCCAATCCACGATCTCCCTGCAATCCTTATTTCAACCCGTCCAAACCGGAAGGCTTGCTGGATGACGCGCTCTTTTTTTGTGCCGCGGTCCCGGAGGTCCTGACAGCCATAGGCAGGATTAGAAACCTCGTTCTCAATCTTCAGGACTGGCAGACCGCCAACGTCGTGTTTACCATCCGAGAGAAGAACGAGATCGTGTCGGCGGCCTGTGTGCTGACCCTCCACAACCCCTATGACGCTCCAATAGACGATTCGGACTTCAGGAAGATTTCCGGCGAATCCACATGGGGAGCGACCGTATTGACGAGAGCCCTTCCATATATCGAAGGCCCGTTAAATACGGTTTCGGAGATCTTCGCAAAAGAATTGACGGAGGAGACCTTACACAACGCCGTATATGCGCCCCATTTGCAAGACCTCTTTCGTACAAAACGTCTGCTCGGCATCAATAACGGCCTGTTCGCAAAACCCGACTTTCCTCCGTCCGCCATCGAATCCGCCGAGGAAGAAGACGTTCAGCCCCTGCTCGATGAAAAACGAAGACGGCGCCGGGAGTTGGAACAGGCTCTACTCCAGAAGGAGATCAAAGGATCCTGGGGCCGCCTGGACCTTTCCGGGTTCCCCGGGCCCATTTTCTTTATGTTCGGTCGTGACGACCCCAGGCAGAAGGGTTACGACGTGCTTGCAGCGGCCATCCGCGAGACGGAACCCGGAAAGGCCATGTATATATTTACCCCGATGCCCGGAGACGAGGGAACGGACGGGCTGCGTTTCCTGCGCGATCTGGCTCTTCGGGAACGGCCGGGAGAGATACTTGTGCTACCGTTTCGCATTGAATCGGATCTATACAAGAACCTGCAGCAGGGCAGTTCCTTTCTTGTGATGCCTTCCTTTTACGAGCCTTTTGGAGGAGCTACCGAGGGCTATGCAGTGGGCACACCTGTCCTTGCCCGCGCCACGGGAGGCCTGATCCAGCAGGTGGCGCCCTTTACCTGCGCCTCTCTCAGCCGTGCGGCCCGCGAATTGGCGGTCGCGTTTCACGGAAGGTCGGCGCCGGCTACAGGGTTTCTGTTTCGAGAGCCTTGGATGCCGGCAGGGGAGACGAGCGCGGACTGGAGATCGATTCTGAGTTGCGAATACCGGGATCAAATGCCCGACGGCGACCGTTTAAAGAGCCGCATGAACATCCGCCTCTTCAGCTCGATGGCCCGGGAAGCCGCCTGGACCCTCCAGGACGCCACCAAACTGTATACCGAGCAGCAGCAGGCCTACGGGAAAATGATGTTCAACGGATTTAAGATGCTCGAAGCCTTCAGTTGGGATTATACGGTGCGGGAGTACCAGCGTGTCTATGACCAGGTCTGCAATACGTTCTAGTGTTGGGTCGCAGAAATCATTTTGTTTCTTTCTCCTGAATGGAAAAGGGGTGCTGAAACTCCGGCGGTATTCATCGAGTTCGAGTCCCATCCCGGAATACGCATTCGAACGGTTCGACCCTCCCGCTTCCGTGCAGACCCTCACCCCATGCGCCATCGCCTGTACATCCCCATGGGAATGATCACACTGTAAAAGGGGAAAAGGTACATGGCCGCCAGCGTGGGTTCCAGCGGTCCGAAAAATTCGGAAGAAAACACCAGGACCAGTACGTTGTTGATGTTACACATACATATAGCCGTGGCCAGTTGATCCGGGACCGGGGATTTCCAAAAAATCAACAGGCCGAAAAGCATGAACAGAGCGGCCAACACAACGGCAACCAGGGCGGCAATCAAAATGGCGTCCGGCTGTTGGCGAAAAAACCGTGCGTATTTCGAGAACACGGCCAAGTTGACCAGGGCCAGAAATCCCACCGTAACGGGAAACTGGCGCTCTCTGAGGGTTCCTATCAGCTTGGGAGTGACGCGTTGCAGGATCTCCACAATGAGAATCGGCACGAACACGATCATACTCAGACAGCGCATCATGGCCGACAGCGAAAGATCGATGGATCGTCCGGCAA
>JACQYL010000033.1:0-56394 GCA_016208165.1 Deltaproteobacteria bacterium | reverse complement strand
GACCTTCACCAGGGTCGGCAATGTAAAAGGAGCCACCAGTGACGTTACCACCACCATGACGAGAACCATAGGGCTGTTCGCCCTCACCAGGTTGGAAATAAACGGAGCGACCACTCCGGTGGAAATGCCCGCCAACAACAGAGCGGCTAGCGCATAGGAAGGAAATGTTATGCTGAAAAGGAGATACACGATCACGGGTAACGCCACCATCTTAACCAGAGTAAGAGACACTATGGATCGCCATGAACCGTGTATCGTCCTAAAGACTTCCTCCAGCCGGATGTTCATGAAACTGAGAAAAAGGAAAACCATGATCAGGGCCGTTAGATACGGCTGGAAAGGCGCTCCAATCGCCGGCTTCAGAATCCCGGCGGCCATGGTAGTGTAAACAGTCACGAGCATGATGATGTCTTTGGCGCGCAGCATCGGACGATTTCCCCGGAGAGCGTTTTGAAAGGAAATGGATATTCAGCGCCAGGGCATCGGAAAACAGTTTCCGGCAACGATTCGAACGGGAACCGGAAAAGGGTTTTGAATAGACGATTCCCCGGCCCTTCTCCATCCCGCCCATCGTTTCGCCCTAGACGGTTTTGGCGGTTGTGGAAGAACCACGACGGGCTCTTTCACTACGCGAAAAGCCCCCTAAAGTCTTCAACAAAGACTTCTTATCACTTGCCTGGCCGTTGGTAAAGGCGGAAGGATCACGAAGTCAAGATAGGACTACTCGAGATGAACTCTTGTCGGATTTTCCGGCGACGCAGAAGAGGATCGCCGGAAAATCACGAGGGATTCGCTATCGGCCGGCTGCAGCTTTATAGTTCGCATACAGGTCATGGACGCGTTTCTTCAGTTGCTTGATCTTCTTGTTGTCCTCTTCGGTTGACCAGCGTGGCTCGCTCATCGAGTACAGTGCGTTGGCGATTTCGTCGATCACATGCTCTGTGGCTTCACACCATTCGTCCGTGCAAATATCGGTCATCTCCCTCGCTTCATCTATATCTTTTTCCAGCATCTTAATGGACTTTTCCATAGATTTGATAAGTGTTTTCCAAGACTTCTTCATTTCCTCAAAGACTGCTTCCTTGGGCATCGGCATCATTTCTTCCTTTCGTTCAGCGAGACGGTCAGCGTAGACATCTTCTTCCTAGTGATAGTTCCCACACAAGCGAGGCGGTCCCTTTCGGCGCCGGCCCTCGCACATCATCCGGAGGCGTGTGCATATCCGCCTAGCCATGGTTCGTGAACGTCAATATCATTCGAGTCTACGAACCAAACGGCTCGCGATCGAGTTTGCCTCCTACCACAACACAGATACACTCGATCCGGATCACCGCTAATGATGGTACATCCCTAAAGCATACGCTTCATACTCGGTCGGGCCATCGAGATACTTCTCCAAATCGCTTTCGCTTTCCATTCTGCTTGGATCCTCTTTCCAGCTTTTCCAGCAACCCATGTCTTGCCAAGTACTGATCACTAGCAGCTTTTTTGGATCGTCGATGCCGAGCAGGCTTTCACCGGTAACGTACCCGTCCCGATTCATGGCCCCGGAACGCAACCTGTTGAGAAGGGCCAATACGTCCTGAGATATCCCTTTTCTCAAGCGTCTTTTGATCAATACTCTAACCGCCATGGAAACCTCCTTTCGATTCGTTTTGGTAAGAACCCATATTATCTATAATAGTCCGACACAGGCATTTCTGGCAATGTTTACGTTGAGGAATTTCAGGAATCGGCTTTTCCGCACGTCAAATGGTGTGCCTTCCCGAATAGGAGAAGAGACACACATGAGCAGAGCTTACATATATTTGACAGAGGGTGCTTATCCGCACAATCTGTTCGTCACGGCCCCCACCGGACACAAACGCGCTCGCACTACGTTTGGAATAGTCCAGCTAACCGGTAGAAGCATGCCTGAACCAACCGGTATTATCCAAAAAAGCGTAAAGCACTCCAATTCAGGCTGAATTTCTGAAAGGCGCTATAACCGTGCACAGGGGTTGAGGACCGAGATTTCGAGGCTTTCGATAGGAAAAAAACGTCGGCAGGAAGATCATCCGGATGCGGGACATCGTACGAGCCCGTTGAAAAAGCCGGGTTGTTACAGGCCGTTGAAAAACGATGAGATGCAAGGCGCGCAAATCCCGAGGAAGGCGTACATAGAGTACGTCGCAGTGACGAAGGATGAAGCGTCACGCCGTTGGCGTGACAGCAGATCGCGTTTTTCAACAGCCTGGTAAGAGCGGGGAACCGACTCGTGTCCCGGCGGCGCACCCGTGGCGAACTCCCGTTTACTGCGGTAGAAAAAAGAGGGGGTGAGTTACACTCCCCTCACCCCTCTCTTGTCCGTAAACCTATCTATTCAATTATAAATTCGTCGCGCCGATTCTGGGACCACGCGTCTTCGTTGTGAGCAGGGTCTACCGGCCGTTCCTTTCCGTAGCTGACCGTACGAATCCGGTCCGAATCCACACCGGCTTTCACCAGGTAATCTTTAGCGGATTCCGCTCTGCGCTGTCCAAGAGCCAAGTTGTACTCTACGCTGCCACGTTCGTCACAGTGTCCTTCTATGAGCAGCTTGATCTCCGGAGCCTTTTCCATCATGTAGCCGGCCTTTCGCAGCAAAGCCACCTTCGAAGCCTGGGTCAACTTGGCGGAGTCAAAAGCAAAAAAGACCTTCTCCGTCTCGACCTGTTTCCGGAGCTCTTTAGCGGACATCTCGGCGATTTCTTTGGCCAATTGTTCCCTCAACTTCGCCATTTCCGCGTCGGTCTGACCTTCCGCTCCCGCACCTTCCTTCGCCATTTCGTCCCCCGGAGAGCCGGGCTTATCCGGTGTATCCCTCAAGCCTTCTTTGGCGCATGAGACCGCAAAGACTAGACTCAAGACAAAAATGACTACCATCCACCCCGTCCAAACTCGTTTGGCTTTCATTCCTTCCTCCTTCAGGGGTATTGCTTTTACCTGTTCGCTTGGGCGGATTCCATCGCGTTGTCGAGCTATCCATCGCATAAGAACGCCATTCGGCCTCTCAATGGATTTGCCCGCGGATGGAAACCATGTAGAGCAGGCAATACCCCGTGGGTTCCTCGGAACCGCATAAATTACACTGCCCCCCACTCGCCCCGTCCCACGGCGACTCATCAATACCGTCGACCGTTAGGCCATCCGTTTCTCACTTCGACTTCTCGAGCTTTCAATTTGGCATTACACATTTGTTTTCTTCGCACCCTGTTCCTCCGAGGACACATTCTGGTCGCTTCCTGAGAACAGATTCTCTTCACCTCCTGTTGCTTTTTCAATTTTTCTTATTATTTACGGCGAATATACAGCCATGTCAATTGGGTTTTGAATCTAAAACAAGAAAACGGACATTTCAATTCCTCCGAAAGATCTACTCGTCTGAATCTTCCCGAGACCGAATGTCCGCTAAAACGCGTTTTCCGACACTTCGGAATAGTTCCTATTCCGGCGCCTGAACGGAAGAAGAAACGTATCCGTTTCCCCTCAGCCCTCCCAAACATTTTGTCGTCCGGGCACGAATCACGCACCCACAAACGGCTTGATGTTAAAAAGAACCAATTGATCGAAACACACCTTAGGACCTCATACCCGACATCCCATTGCAGGGAAAAGGCCGGCCACCTTTCGTCTAAAGAAGCATGCGGCTACGACGCACAAACCCGGATCAAAGACCGGGTTCTGTTCAGGCAAACAGGATATAGGCAACGCGTCCTTTTCAAGACCCCCTCTTCTTTCCCCGGAGTTCACGGACGATATTTTCAATCTGTTAGACTACTCCCGTACTGGAATACGATTACCAATCCGCTCAACAAGCTTTACATTTCGTACAGTTTTTCGTCGAACAGATTGATCCAGTTCTTCCTTAGTACATCTATTCCTTCTTCTATCTTGTCAATACCTACAATTACAATCACTTTATCGCCGATAAACATGGTATTGTAGATAAATCCGACATTAATCTGGGCTTGATGCAACGGCTTCAGTATAGCAAGCATGCCCCCAGGATGTGAAGGAACTTCAGCGGCAATTACCGCTTGTTCGGCAACATCATATCCAAAACTCTTTAGAACATTAGATGCCTTGTCTGGATCATTCGCCACAAAGCGAAGCGTTCCCTTATTATCGGATGTGTCTGCCGACAGGGCGAGCACGCTCACGCCATTGTCCGTGAGTAGACCTTCAACTTCCGCCAGTTTACCAGGTTGGTTCTGCATAGATACCGTTAACTGCTTAACCATGTTCATCCGACTTCTCCTTCAACGAACTCCGCCCCTCGGATCAATCCTTTGATGTTGTCTTCCAATATCTTCGCGCTCTTGCCGGCAAAGACTTCGCCCAAGGCCTTTTTCATTGTTTCTATGGATACGGCCCGGGTCTTTTGTACCACTGCTCCAAGCATCACGAGATTGAGAGCCCGGTCATTGCCGATTTCATGAGCCAGCGTGTTGGCGGGCACTTTTATGACTTCGATATCGTTCCGACCCGGCGATTGGCTTATCAGGTCCGAATTTAAAAACATCGTCCCGTTGGGTCGCACCGCACTCTGGAACCGAACCATGGAAGGATGGTTCATCACAACGGCTACGTCGGGTGAAGACGCTATGGGAGAGGCGATTTCATCAGAAGAAACCACAACCGTACAGTTGGCCGTCCCACCCCGTACTTCAGCTCCGTAGGCGGGCATGTATGTTACATGCCGTTCCTCGCGCATCGCCGTCAACGCGAGAACATACCCCATCATGAGCACTCCCTGCCCGCCAAACCCCGCGAATATCGTTCTAAGTAACATCTCGGATCACCTTCAGAGGAAAGAATTTGGTCATCTCTTCATCAACCCACTTGGACGCGTCAACAGAACTCATCTTCCAATTTGTAGGGCAGGGACTCAAAATCTCCACCATGGAAAAACCCAGATCATCCAGTTGAACTTGAAACGCTTTTCGAATGGCTTTTTTGGCGTGATTGATGTTCTTGGGATTGGTCACCGCGCATCGCTCGATGTAAGCCGCTCCGGCGGCCGTTTGAAGCATTTGACTCAGATCCACGGGATAGCCGTCCCGTAGAGGGACTCGGCCGCCGGGAGAAGTGGTAGTAGCCTGCCCGGTAATCGTGGTGGGAGCCATCTGCCCTCCCGTCATGCCGTAAACCGCATTGTTGACGAAAATGGCCGTTATGCGCTCGCCACGGTTGGCCGCATGCACCGTTTCCGCCGTTCCGATAGCGGCGATGTCTCCGTCTCCCTGATAGGTAAAGACCACTCGATCGGGAAGCACCCGCTTGATGCCGGTGGCAACGGCCGTAGCCCTGCCGTGAGGCGCCTCGCCCATGTCCACATCAAAATAGTTATAAGCCAGCACCGCGCAGCCCGCCGGGGGCACTCCGATACAACGCTCCTGGATGCCCAATTCATCGATGACCTCGGCAACCAGGCGATGGATGATGCTATGACCGCACCCGGGGCAGTAATGGAATACGGCGGGCTTTAGCGATTTCGGCCTTTCGAATACTTTTTTCAAAACAGCTGCTCCTTGAACGCTCGCAGATATGTTCCCACTAACGCGACTCGCGTTCTCCTACAAAAACGGGTTACGATCCCGGCTTGCCGTCCAGGCGAAAATAATGGCCTGAAAGCACATGGGCGACCTCCTGAGGCGACGGCACGATTCCTCCCGGTCGGCCGTAAAAATGCGTCGGCCTTTTTCCCTCCAGGGACAGTCGGACGTCTTCTACCATCTGCCCGGTCGACATCTCGAACACGACAAAGCCGCGCACCCATTGGCTCAAGCTTTTCAATGCCTGAAAAGGAAACGGCCAAAGCGATATGGGCCGGAACAGACCGACCTTGAGGCCGTTTCCCCTTAGACGGTTCACAGCCCCTTTTGCGATCCGGGCCGCGGTTCCGTATGCCACAACCACCAACTGGGCATCTTCCGTGAGATACGATTCCGACCTCTGCTCCCGATCCGTGATGGCTTCATACTTGCGATACAGTTTCCAGTTGTGCTCTTCCTCGATACGGGGATCCAACAGCAGGGAACGGATGAGTCGGCTTTTTCGGCCCCGCGCCCCGTCCAGAATCCAGGGTTTGCGAGGCAACGATTTCGGGTCGATGGGCTCAGGAAACTCCACCGGTTCCATCATCTGTCCCATCATTCCGTCACCCAGCAGCATCACCGGCGTGAGATACTCGTCCGCCAACTCGAACGCTCTGCGGGTCAAATCCGCCAATTCCTGACCCGACGCAGGCCCCAGCACCAGGGTTCGATAGTCGCCATGCCCACCGCCCCTGGTGGCCTGGAAATAATCCGACTGGCTGGGGGCGATGTTCCCTAAGCCCGGGCCGCCCCTCATCATATTGACGATAACACCGGGAAGCTCCATCGCCGCCAGGTACGAAATGCCCTCCTGTTTCAGGCTGATCCCGGGGCTGGAAGAGGACGTCATGACTCGACCCCCGGCCATGCTCGCCCCAATCACCATATTGATGGAAGCCAACTCGCTTTCGGCCTGGACAAAAGTCGCGTCCGGCATGGCCGCAAACTGGGTAGCCATATATTCAGGCAGTTCGTTCTGGGGTGTAATGGGATAGCCAAAATAGTAACGGCATCCTGCCCGGATTGCCGCCTCGCCCACCACGTGGCTCCCCCTCATCAGTCTCTTCTCAGTCACGGTACACCTCAATGGCTATGTCCGGACAGGTTACGGCGCAAAGCGTACAACCCGTGCACTTTCGCTTGTCCGTATCTTCGACGGTTTCTTCCACGTAGCATGCGGGATAGTACCCCATAGCGTTCAGCATATCCGACACCTCAATCACTTTCTTGGGGCATACGACGACGCAACGCTGGCATCCTTTACACAATTCCCGATCTATGACAATGTGCCCTTTCAAATCCGGCTCCTGTAGCTCTTGCGGAGTCTACTCCTGGATGGTTTCAGGACCGGTCGTCGAGCAACCGGTCGACGCACTGAGTAAATTTAATCTTGCTATCAGAGAGAACCCGCGGATGTCAATGAGTTTTTTTTGCGCTCATCGCCCGAACGGCCTGCCGCTCGGAAGAAGGCATGGCGTTGGAAGCGACCCTTTCGACCCCTGAAGCGGAAAAAGGGAAACCCTCCGGCGCCGTTTACGTCCTCGTTCGCCTCCCATGAACGCGCCCCCGGCCACCACCCGAAGCACGACACGGAATCGATCCGCACAAACACCGGTCCCCGCTTCCCATACTATCCGCCTCTGAAAGCGAACCATTCGCGCCGGGTCTTTTGCACTCATTGTCGTCGCGCCTGTCCGTGCTGATTCGAAATCAATTAGCACTATAGATTTGGAGGAAGGTTATGGTACACTCGCCGGCACTCACTCAAGGCCATCGGCCGGTTTCGGATCCGCTCCAAGTTCGATCTTTTCGCATCTAGCGAACCAGCGGATGAGAAAGGAGCACATTCGTTGGGACAAGTAAGCATTGTCATTCCCGCATACAACGAATCCGGTATTGTGGGAAACACGGTGGAATCGGTTCGAGAGGTATTCAGGGACTCGGGACACGAGTTCGAAGTCATCGTGGTGGATGACGGATCCACGGACCAGACGGGCCGCGAAGCCGAGGATGCGGGAGCCCTCGTCATTCATCATCCCAAGAACATCGGCTACGGCAACGCCATCCTGACCGGCGTAAAGCACGCAAGACACCCCCTTGTCGCCATTACCGACGCCGACGGAACCTATCCGGTATCCGAACTGCCGGCCATGGTCTCCGAAACCGAGGAACGGGGTCTCGATATGTTGGCCGGAGCCCGGAAGGGTAAGCACTACCGGGGCACTGCCTTCAAATCCGGAGCGAGAGCGGTTCTCAAATACATGGCCGAATTTACCGCGGGAAGGAAAATCCCGGACGTGAACAGCGGTCTGCGCGTCATGCGGCGGGATATGGTGCTTGAATACGGGCCGCTGTTGTGCGGGGGATTCTCTTTCACCACCACCATCACCGCCGTCGCCATGCTGGACCGCCGGTTCGTGGAATATCGGGAAATCGAATACAAGGCGCGCCACGGAAAAAGCAAAGTGTCCTACCTTCGAGACGCCCTACGCGTGACCCGTCTCCTGGCCACGGTTCTTCTCCTCTTCCATCCCATGAAATTGTATCTGTTACTGGCGGCGGGCGTATCGGCAACGGGCATTCTGGCCGTCATTGCCCACGTGGCCCTCGATGTCTCCGGCGTAACGGTTTCCATCTTTCTGGCAACGGGCTTGGCCGCGGCCTTTCTGATCGCTATGGGGTTACTGGCCGAACAAAGGCGGGTAATGGCGGAAACGGAACGGGCGGGTTCTTTCAGAACAAAAAACAGATGAGGGGCCAATAATAATTCGCCCCTGCGGGACCTGTCATCGCCTATGGCGGCGATGTATTACGCGTAGGGGCGTATTGCGATACACCCCTACGATTTTTTTCCTAACCAACCGATTGACAACCTCCCTAAGGACCGAAGACCAGTAGGGGCGTATTGCAATACGCCCCTACTTTATCTCCTCATGGAGGCGGGGATGTAGGAACAAAGGGGTTCCTCGGCCATGAAGTCGCCCGTGGCCTCGTAGGCCCTCGCCCTGCAGCCGCCACAGACGTTCCGGTATTCACACGGACGGCATTTCCCGCCATATTCATCGGGGCTTCTCAGCCGCTTGAAAAGGTCAGAGTTTTCCCAGATCTCGTGGAACGGCGTTTGCCGGACGTTTCCGGCGCTCAGTTCGAGGTACCCGCAAGGCTGCACTTCCCCGACGTGCGAAATAAAACAGAAAGCGAGCCCTCCCAGACAGCCTCGAGTAACGGCATCCAGGCCGTGAGTCTCCTGGGTCACTTGCTTCCCGTCCTCCTTGGCGCGTTGCCGGAGAATACGGTAGTAGTGCGGCGCACAGGTGGCCTTGAGATGAAGCGGCGATCTCCCCCTCTGGTCGTAAAACCAGTGCAATACCTTCTCGTACTCCAAGGCGTCGATCGACTGTTCCGCCAGATCCTTCCCTCTCCCCGTCGGCACGAGCAGAAACAGGTGATGAGCCACGGCGCCCAGACTTTCCGCCAGCGCCAAAATCGAGGGGATCTCTTCCAGGTTGTGTTTTGTAATGGTCGTATTGATCTGAAACTCGACGCCGAAACGTTTCAGCAGGTCAATTCCTTCCATCGAACCCTGGTACGCCCCTTTAACCTGGCGAAAGGCATCGTGGGAATGGGCCGTGGCTCCGTCCAGACTAATGCTCACCCGCCTTATTCCGGACTCCCGAATACGCTGCGCAGTCTCCTCCGTGAGCAATGTGCCGTTGGTCGCCATAACCATCCGAAGTCCGAGCGACGTGCCCATAGAGGCCAGATCGAACACATCATCCCGCAAGAGAGGCTCCCCTCCGGTGAGGATGATGACCGGTTTGGCCCACTCTGAAAGATCGGTCAGGAACTTCCGGCATTCGTCATAGCTCAATTCACCTTTGGGCGGTTCATTGTTCGCCGATGCTCTGCAATGTGAACAACTGAGGTTACAGCGACGCGTCACTTCCCAGGCGATCATGCGAATCCGATGCTTCCCGGGTCTCGATGAATGTTCCGGATGCATAGGCGCTATCTCAACAGAGCTGCCGCATCTTTGGCGAAATAGGTGAGAATCAGGTCGGCTCCCGCGCGTTTGATGGCGATCAAGGTTTCCATCATGACCAGGTCCTTATCGATCCAGCCCTTTTCCGCGGCGGCCAGTATCATGCTGTACTCTCCGCTGACATTGTATGCCGCCAGGGGAAGATCGAACTCGTCGCGGGCCCGCGACAGAATGTCCAGGTACGCGAGGGCGGGTTTGATCATTACGATGTCCGCGCCTTCTTCCACATCCAGAGTGATCTCCCGTATGGCCTCGAGCGCGTTGGCCGGGTCCATCTGGTACGAACGCCGATCTCCGAACTTGGGCGCCGATTCAGCAGCTTCACGAAACGGTCCGTAGTAGCCGGACGCGTATTTGGCGGCATAACTCATGATGGGGATCATATCGAAGCCGTCTTCATCCAATGCGTCCCGGATCTCGGCCACCCGCCCGTCCATCATGTCCGACGGCGCTATCATGTCCGCCCCTGCGCGGGCGTGAGAAAGCGCGGTTTTCGCGAGCAGTTCCAGGGTCGGATCGTTCAACACGGTTCCTTTTTCCACGACTCCGCAATGGCCGTGATCCGTGTACTCGCACAGGCACACGTCCGTGATCACGCACAGATCCGGAACTCGATGCTTGATCTCTTTGACCGCCCGCTGAATTATGCCGTCTTTCGCGTAGGCTCCGCTCCCCAGACTGTCTTTGGACTCGGGAAGTCCGAACAGAATAACCGCGGGAATGCCCAAATCCCACACCGCCTGCGCTTCTTTGCCCAAAAGGTCAACGGACAAATGAAACATCCCCGGCATGGCGTTTATGGGTTCCCGCCGGCCCTTTCCGGGCGCCACAAACAGAGGATAAATGAAATCATCCGGGCTCAACCGCGTTTCTCTCACCATTCGGCGCAGCGTAGGCGTTCGCCGCAGTCTTCTAAGCCTCATCTCGGGAAACATCATGATACTCGGACCTCCTCGTCCGTCAGGTAGCAAGCGGGATCCGGCGCCCAGACATCTCCATGAACCGCCTCGGCCCGCACCCGGAAATTGCCCGCGCATATGTCCAACCAGGCGCACCGCGCGCATCGTCCCGTTACGTGCCTCTTTTTGTCCTTCAATTTGGCCATCAACGGATCGGAGAGGTCCGTCCAGATGTCACTGAACGCACGCTGTCGTACGTTCCCGAACGTATGGTGTCGCCAGAATTGATCGGCGTGCACCCGGCCGTCCCAACTCACGCAGCCGATCCCCCGACCCGAGCTGTTACCTTCGTTCATCTTCAAGAGCGTCAATACTTCGTCTGCGCGAGAATCGTTTTCCCGGCACATACGGAGATATACATAGGGGCCGTCCGCGTGGTTGTCCACCGTGAGCACCTCCTTCGGAACGCCCCGGTCATGGAGATCCTTTGTGCGATCCATGATCAGATCCACGGTACGCCGGGTCTCTTCGTGGTTGAGATCCTCCTTGACCAGTTCCGTCCCCCGTCCGGCGTACACCAAATGGTAGAAACAGATCCGGGGTATCTCCATCTCCTCGAGAAGGTCGAACAACGGTCCCACTTCCTGAGCGTTCATCCGGTTGATGGTGAATCGGAGACCCACCTTTATCCCCGCATCCCGGGCGTTGCGGATGCCTCTCATGGCATCCTGAAACGCTCCGCGTTTTCCCCGAAAGCGGTCGTTGACGGCTTCGGTCCCGTCGAGGCTGATGCCGATGTACGACAACCCTACGCGCTTGAGTTCCTCGGCTTTTCCCCTCGTTATGAGTGTACCGTTGGTCGAGATAACCGCCCGCATGCCCTTTTGGACGGCATGGTCGGCCAACAGCGGCAGGTCTTGTCGCAGCAACGGTTCCCCACCCGAAAAAAGCACCACCGGAGAACCGAATCGCGCGAGATCGTCCAGCAGCGCCCTACCCTCTTCCGTGCTCAACTCGTCCTTCACGCCGTGTTCCCTCGCGTGGGCGTAACAATGAACGCACTTCAGGTTGCAGGCGCGGGTCATGTTCCAAACGACTACCGGTTTCTTGTCTTCGGAAAACTGAAGCAGGTGCGATGGCAAGCTCCCCGAATGCCTTCCATAACGAAGCACATCCGAGGGCTCCACCGTTCCACAGTACAGTTTCGAGATGCCTATCATTGATCCGCCTGTCGATTTCGAGTCATGGTTTCTTGTATCTCTTCCTGAGACATGTCCGCGGAGAAGTGCTTCTTGATCAAATCGCTCAAAAACGCTTCAGGCTTTCGCACCGCTTCTTCCGTCAGAACGAATTCGTCCAGGCCCGTCCTGTCTTTAACCAGCCTTAGGCCGTACTCGATCTCTTTGGCAAGGTACTTACAGACCTCGGTAGCATCGAGGTCCTGCTCGATCGCGCGCAGCATAATCTCGTTCACGGCATCATCCGTAAAGCGCACCCGAAACCCGAATCGCTCGCTGAGGGTCTTTTCATAGTCTTTGACGTGCTCGTGCATGTCAAACACTTCCTGCAATGCGTGATTGATGTCCATACCCAGCTGAACGTGAAGCTCGTTCACCAGATCTATTGTGATGTCGGTGAACTTCAGGCCGTGTTCCTCCATCTGCCGGCTCTTCTTTTCGATCAACATCCGCTTGAGGGCTTTGCGGTCCTCGAACGCAGCAATCTCGAATCGGGACTTACGCTCCTCGTCTTCCACGCCTGCCAGCACGTTATTCAGCGTCTTGCCGGATTCCTCGATCAATTCGGAGCTAACCAGCAGCCATCGGATATCCGTTGACGGAAGTTTCTTCTCGAAGGGAATCAGTGCCCGCTCCACCACGCTCACCAGCCCCCGGGCTCCGGTCTTTTCACTGTAGGCCATGTCCGCCAGTTTTTTCAGTGCAGCATCTTCAAACCGGATATCGATGCCGTATGCCCGAAAATCCCTTTTCTTGCTGATGATGATCGGATTGTTCGGGTTTCGCAGTATCTCGTAAAGATCATCCCGGCTCAATTCCTTAAACCGGGCAACGACCGGCAATCGGCCGATAAATTCGGACTCGAATCCATACTTGATGAAATCTTCCGTCCTGACTTCATTCAAAATCGAGGGGTCTATCTCCTTGCTTTCGACTTCCCCTCCAAACCCGATCTGCGCTTTGCTCAGACGCTCCTTGATCAGCTTTTCAATGCCCGAAAAGGCGCCGCTTACGATGAAAAGAATGTTGCGCGTATTGACTGTGCGCTTTTCCCGCTTCCCTGTTTTCCGATAGTTCTCTATGGCTTCGATTTGAGAAATGGGATCATGCGGCACCTTCAGATCCACGTCCGTATCTTCCATGAGCTTCAGCAGCGCGCGTTGGACGCCGCTTCGAGAAACGTCGGGACCGATGAGGCTGTGACTCGAAGCAATCTTATCAATTTCGTCGATGTATACAATGCCGTATTGCGCCAGATCGATGTCCTCATCGGCTTCATACACGAGATCGCGCACCAGATCTTCCACGTCACCGCCAACGTAACCGGTTTCGCTGAATTTGGTGGCGTCGCCTTTTACAAAAGGGACTCCAATCCGTTGAGCGATGAGTTTGACAATATAGGTTTTCCCAACACCCGTGGGACCCACCAGAACGATGTTATTCTTGATGAGGCCCACCAAATCATCGCTCCCCCGCCTACCCGTTTTTCGGGCAAATTTAATTCGATTGAAATGGGTGCAGATCTTTGTGGCCATTATGGCTTTCGCCTCGTCCTGCTGGATGATGTATTCATCCAGAAAGGACTCGAGTTCCTCCGGCTTTAGATCAAAACCAATACTATCGATGGAACGTTTTCTGCTGGACGGTTCGGCCTTTTCTCCGTCCGCATGGCCTTTTGGGATCATGAACGGCGACACGATTTTCACCCGGTCTCCGTATTTCTTGGACAGATAATCGCTGAGTTCCTTCTCAAGTTCTTTCTGATCCGGAATTTTCGAGCTCTGTTCTATATCTCGTGGTGTTTGACTCAACATAAAATTAGGTTCCTTTCTTACGCCAAATAAATGCAATATAGCCATCATCCACGGCCCGCGCAACCTCCCACCGGCGGGGGCTCTTGTCTCAGAGCCTGCTGCACATAGTGTTCGGCAATGAAAAGCCGGTGTTCCCGCCTCCGGAAGCGATCGTTCGGACTTTGCTTTCGGCGATCCTGTATGTAGGACAAGTACGGGAAAGAAAGGGTAAAACCGGAATCGGCCTGCTCAGTTGCCGAATTGGCGGCTCATCCTAACTGCGATAGATTGTATTTAATTGTTGCATAATTAAATAAAATTTGCATAATAGTGGGTAAATGAAGAAAAATCGATCGGAATCGAGCGCCCGTTCTTTCAGCCGATTCCGTCTGTCTAGTCGCCTTTGAGGAAGATCCTGTTTGACAGCCCGGAAACGATGGCTATACTACAATGCATTATATTATGAACCTGCGAGCGTCATCCGGTCCGATCCGGGTAGCAATCAGACGACCGCCTAACTCGCAATCGGAAAAACGCACATGACCAACTCCCATTCATCGAAAAGATGCGCCGGAGCTACTGCCGTTGCCCTGGTGGTTTTCTTTGCCTTGTTCGCCGCTCCCTTCCACGCCGCCGCCTGGCTTCCAGAGCAAGCGGACGTTAGCAGACGAACCGACACGCGATTCATGCGCCTCCCGCTGTCTCTTGAGAACGACTTGACCTACTTGTTATCCTTAACAAGTTTGGATAACGACTCTTTAGACCTTTCGGAAATACAGGATTTGCTCCGGTTCGTCGCCTCCGGCAGAGGAAACGGAGCTTATTTCCAACCGAATGATCGGGCCGGCTCCGAGGGCACGTTTTGTCAGACGGACCTGAATGTCTCCCTGAATAAGATTATTGCATACAATTACAGTCCGGACATTCCGTCTTATGTAGCGCACCCCGGCTCGGTTCGGCTTAGTGGGTGGAAGCCTAAAAACGGCCTATGGAAAGACCTCCGGAAGCTGAGTCGCCCTCTTCCCGATGAAGACAGCTACGTGGTGGTGCGAGGTGTTGAATACCAGGAGATTACTCCGGACACCAACTCCGGAGGGTATTACAGATACGACTCGCGAAGGGTCCTGATTCGGGGAAACGACAAATCCCATCCGTTCGTCATATCCATTTCCAGACAGATCGAACCGTCCGGGCCGGGCCGCAAGGGAGTCATCATCGGAGACGCGGATGAATGGAATTATTTCTACTCGGGCAGAGAAGGGTTGACGGTCAACGGTCTGGGTTGGGCCAGCACCTATATCTATGATTCGTTCTTTATAGCCGTCTATTACCAACCGGACACCAAATCACCTGTCACACGACACGCCGTTTTCAGTTGGCTCAAAGGAGGCTGGTGCTCCGTCAACGTTGTGAGCGCAGACCACATATATGAGGGAACCGAGCGGGCCATGACCACGTTCAAGGAAGTCATGGAATCTCCAAGGCTGCCGGATCCCGGTATTTTCGCGGATCTGGTAAAACAGATCCGGTCCTACACGGATCCGGAGTTGCGAAATCGCCTGATTCCTCATCTTTTTGAATTACAGAAGCTGTCCAAAAACCATCCCGTCCTATCTCGAAACGACTTCTCCGGCATCATCCGGGAAGGCAAGTATCTGGAGCGAATGTCAAGAGAAGAACTCGAAAGCATGGCGGTGCTGGAATACTTCAAACGTGAATTGGGGAAGAAGTCCCACATAACCGAAACAGCACTCAGCTCCAACACGCCGTCGGGACAGAATCCTTCTCGTATAAGGCGATAGCGAGCTTCATCCAACGTTTTCAGAGCATCATCTTCTTGCTTCCTCTTATCCGTCTTTAGGGGCTCTCATACTAGAGCACACACGCATTCTATCAAACTCAGCTATGGGGAACATTCATGTGCGGGATAGCCTGTTTTTTGGGTAACAACCGGTGGCGGGAATCCTCGGAACTTACGTGGGTGGAAGACCTGCGCAGCGATCTCGCCGGCGCTTCATCGGATCCGGACGACCTTACGAGACTGACAAGCTCCGTTGAAGGTCTGGCGAACCGCTTCAAGGACTTGATGTGCTTCGCGCTCCACCTGAACATGCTGACGGATCCGCGCACGTCAGAGTCCATCGAGAACATAGCCGGTTACGTTCTTTCCCTGAGGGACCGCACGTCTGAGATGATTAAGCGAGGCGAATCCTCCCACGGTCTGGAGAGCCTTCACGAGAAGCTCGAGGATTATCTCTGGCAGCTGGACCGTGAAGTCATACAGAACGTGACCCGGACCCGATCTCTGATATCGGAGGGGCTCGGTGGTGAACCCACCCGGTCTCAGCACTACCTGGCCTGGGTCATCGAACAGGTTATCGAGAGCATCGACAAACTTGAAGTGCGTGGACGGGATTCCGCCGGCCTTGCCGTTTTGTGCGTCCTTCCCTCCGGCACGCGTCCCGAAGACCGTCTCGACGAGTTCGAACGCGCCGAGCTGGACCGCCGCCGGTCCATCCGGAACGCCCTTTCAGGCTTCGTTCTCACGGGTATGCTCCCAGATGGTCGCAGGATCTGCCGATTCGTCTATAAGGTGGCCAACCTGGTCGGAAGACTGGGCGACAATGGAAACGCCCTGAGGGCGGCGATCCGGGATGATCGCCTGCTGTGGAAGCTGTGCGCGGAGTTGGAGAGCGCCAATCTCATCGCCCACACGCGTTGGGCGTCGAACGGCATCATCAGCGTTCCAAACTGCCATCCGGTAGACGGCCGCGTTATAAGAAGAACACCCTCGAAGGACGGCGGAAACGATGATGTGATGTTCGTCCTGAACGGGGACGTGGACAATTACGGCGCCTTGGTGGATACCGTGGTGATTCCCAACGGGGCGAGTATAGACCCCTCTATCAGCACCGACGCGAAGATCCTTCCCGTGCTGTTCAACCTGGATGGCGCCGAAAGAGAATCCGCCGGCGACCGCTTTGGCCATGTGATGCAGCGCTGCGTGGGCTCACTGGCCGTGGCGATGCAGCACCCAAAACAGCCGAGTAGCCTGTACCTGGCCCAAAAGGGAAGCGGACAAAGCCTGTATGTAGGCAAAGTACTCGATGGCTGGCTCGTCGCATCGGAACCATACGGCCTGGCGGCGCGATGCCGGCGCTCCTATCCCATAGCCACGGTGGAACAGGGAGGGGTGAGTGTCATCCTCTCGGAAGCCCCAAGCTCCGGCGAAGAGGACGACGTCGAGTTAAGCGGCAGATTCCTCGCCGGAGGCGGCTCGTTCCATCTGAAACCGGAAACCATCGAAGTGTTCTCCCGGGATATTTTCCGAAAACACTTCGATTATTACATTGAAAAAGAAATCCATGAAGCTCCCGAAAGCGTGTTGAAAACGCTCCACGGCAAATATCGCAAGAGCAATGGTCGAGTGGAATTCCTCCTGGGGAATTTCGGGAATTGTCACGCCCTCCTCCGGAGATTCCAGAGTCCGGATTTACCTCCTATCCGTCGCATCGTTGTAGCCGGCCAGGGAACCGCGTCGATTGCTTCCATGGGAATCGCGTTCCTGATCCGACGCGCCCTCGAGCCGCGGGGAATCGTGGTGGAGTCGACAAAGGCGTCGGAATTATTCGGTTTCCTGGCGGACCGCCGTCTGGAAGATACGGTTCTGATCGCGGTGTCGCAAAGCGGCACGACCAATGACACAAACCGTGTCGTCGACCTGGCGCGGGAGCGGGGCGCATGGGTCCACGCCATCGTCAACCGTCGGAACTCTCCCCTGGTCCGGAAATCCAATTCCTACATGTACACTAGCAACGGGCGTGACGTCGAAATGTCCGTGGCGTCCACCAAAGCATACTACTCGCAGGTGGCGGCGGGAAAACTCATGGCGCTTTGGCTGGCCAAGGAGCTGGAAGTCATCGGAGATGAAGATCTTTTTTCGGAATTGACCGAACTCGAGAACCTGCCGGACAAGATCGCGGAAGTGCTGAAAAAGCAAGAGAGCATAGCCCGCTATGCGGGGCAATACGGCCCCTTCAACCGGTACTGGGCCGTTGTCGGAAACGGCGCCAACCGAATCGCCGCGGAAGAGATCCGCATCAAACTCAGTGAACTATGCTACAAGTCCATTCCCTGCGATGTGACCGAAGACAAGAAACATATCGACCTGTCCACGGAGCCGTTCACCATTGTCGTGGCCAACGACCTTTCCGAAATGGTCGTGCAGGATACTGTAAAGGAAGTCACGATTTTCAAAGCCCATAACGGCAGGCCCATGGTGTTTTGCGCCGCCGGAGAACATCGATTCGACGGCATCGCCGAGTGTACGACAAAACTGCCGCTCATCGGCGGCGGACTGGCCTTTGTTCTGGCTACGGTTGCCGGACACTTGTGGGGAATAGAAGCGGCCAAGGAGATCGATCGCCGGGCGGACTGCTTTCGTAACATACGCCATCAACTGGCCCGGGTCATCGAACATACGGCCGATTGGGATCCCGACGATCTGCTGAGGCGTCTGGAAGAGGGCCTTTCCATGATCGAAAACGGCCAAATGGACTCGGCTCTTCCCGCCCGCCACGTCGCCGCCCTGGCCCGGTACATCTTGCGGTTGAAAGACCAACCTCGGGATATGGAACCCGATCAAGGCCAACTCATGGAAGCACTGTCGATTCTGAACAACCTCATCGATGAGTCCACCCGTCCCATCGACACCATTCGACACCAGGCAAAGACCGTAACGGTGGGCATCTCGCGACCGCAACTGGAGATTTCTCCCCTGCTCTTGGACAGCTTCCAGTTGTTGGGAGTCCTCCCGGACCATCTCATGCCTCACGACCGGCATCTCCTCGAAGCCCTGTCCCCCGTGATCTCGGGCGTGGAAGGGGGCCTTTTGTACCAGGTTTTGGACCCCATCGAAACGAGAGCCGATTCGCCGCCGCCAAGAATTCGCGCCGTAGCGGGGACGGGTTCCTCGAAGGTCGAAGAATCCCGTTACGTTACTCCGCAACACGCCAAAGGTTCCAAACGGAGAGTCCTGCGTACGAGCAAAAGCGACTGGTCCGCCGGACCACAGGGAACGCAGACCATGATTGTCCTCCCCGTATTTATGGAATCGGACCTCGTTTGCTCCCACGAGGCTCTGCTCCATCTGGTGTTTATTACGCAAGCGTCTCTGCAGCAGAAAATCGCCATCCTTGCGCAACTCGGCCAGAAGTATCAGGACCTGATCGACCAGAAAGAGGAACTCTCCGTTGCCAAGGAGATCGACGAGATTCTCGCCGACGCCTCGCCCCGGGACCTGATTTTCAAAAGCGTCGACGCTTTGTTGAAAAAGTAGGGGCGTGCTGCAATACGCCCCCGCACCGGGACACGACGGGCGAATCATTATTCGCCCCTACCTGCTTCGGCTCAATGCTTAAAAGCTCTCTGGCCGGTGAAGACCATGGCGGCGCCGGCCTCGTTGCAGGCTTCGATCACTTCGTAGTCCCTGAGTGATCCGCCGGGCTGCACCACCGCCCGAACGCCCTCTTTCAAACCTACGTCCACTCCGTCGCGAAACGGGAAGAAGGCATCTGAAACCATGGCCGATCCGATGAGGCCTCCCTTGTTCGCCCGCGCAATCTCCTCGATTTCCTCTTTTTGAGTGACGGGGCGACGGCCCTGCTGAATATCGAGTTCGAGCGTCTTGAATGGGACACCGTGTTTCTTGAAGCAAACGGCGTCCCGATATTTGGCATAGGCCTTGTAAACAGCGATTTCAGCTACTCCCACACGGTCCTGTTCCCCTGTGCCGATGCCCACGGTAGCCCTGTCTTTTACGTACAGGACGGAGTTGGACGTCACGCCCTGCTCCACCGCCCACCCGAACAGCAGGTCTTCCAACTCGTCGTCCGTGGGAGTCCGATCGATTCGATATTCCTTGCCCTCGTGCGAGGCTGTCGCCGACAGGAAGTCCTTCTTGCCGAGAACCCGATTTACGGCGGATTGCTGTACGATGATTCCGCCGTCCATCAGACTCTTGAAATCCAGGAACCGGCTGTGTACGTAGGATTGCAGATCGCTCATCCTCCGAATGCGCACGATACGCAGGTTGGCCCTCTTCCGTAATAGATCCAACGCCTTCCCGGCGTAGTCCGGCGCGACGACGACCTCGAGATAGTTGTCCGCAATCAGTTGCGCCGTTTCCGCGTCCACTTCCCGGTTGAACGCGGCGCAGCCGCCGAACGCCGCAATCCGGTCCGCCATATTCGCACGGGCATAGGCTTCCGCAAGACTGCTCCCGTAGGCCACACCACAGGGGTTGTTGTGCTTGACAATGACCGCGCAGGGTTGTCCCATCAAAAATTTCAATATATTCAATGAATTGTCGATATCGGTAAGATTGGTCTTTCCGGGATGTTTTCCGAACTGCAGCATGTCCTCTTCTTTTATCGAGCTGACCAGGCCTTCTCCAGGCTCGACAAAACGGCAATCGCCCAAGACCAGATTGCCGTTCAGCAGCCGATACAAGGCGGCTTCCTGTCCCGGATTCTCGCCATACCGTAGCCCTCGTTCCACAACGGGGCCGGTTGAATCCTCACGGATCTTCCAGGTATGTTTTTCATAAACAAGGAGTTGTCCTCCGAAATCCATGGTGATCCGCTTGGGGAAATGGTCTTCCACTATGGTATAGTATTCTTTTTTCAGGTCCGCCATAAACGTCTTCCTTTCTCGGTCAGGCGAGTGGTGTCCAGATGAGCCGTGTCCGCCGGTCCATCGCCGGCCTCAAGAACGCAGGGTGAATAGTCATCATTTCCATCCATCTTGCCTTTTGTCAACTTCCATGTAAAAAGGAAATTGCGAGCATGCGCGCTGCTTATGAAGAAACGGGTTTTCGAAGAACGCCTTGAACGATGAGACACAAATCCCTGCAGGCGGCGCTTGCAATCCGGACCCGAATCTTTTATCTGTTAGCCTTGATGCGGAAAGCGTAGAGGTATGAAATGAGCACGGAAGAGTTAACGATCTATTTGAAGGAACATTACGGAGAATCGGTTTTCAATCGACTCCTTGCCGGCCAACAGAAATCCGTGCTCCACTGCCACGGCCATGAGATCTTGAGAGGCACGGTGGCTGCCAACGATCCGTTCGATGTGCTGTTCAAAGAGGATCAAAAAGGCCCCATCGAGATCAACAAGCTTCAGATCAAATTCCTGTTCGAAGCCGCTGCAGAAGCTTCGGTAAACAAGTTGCTGAAGGTTGAACCCGACATCAGGAACCGTAATCTGGATCCGATTCCGCAGCCGGGCAACCGGAATCACGTGAAGAACAAAACCCTTTCCCCGGTCATGCAGGAACGGCGCGTGGTTTTTCTTACCACCCTCGAGGGAGACCTTATCAGGGGCCTTGTTACCGGATTCAACCGCTACGAAATCACCATCAAACTGAAAGACGGAACCCCCGTGGTGGTTTTTCGACACGCCGTATTCGACCTGAGGGACAAGAAAGGCGTGTCGCTGTTGAAAAAAGCGGTGGTCAAAAGGGTGAAGAGCCGCTAGGAATCCGGAGTCCGTACGCAAGCGAAATCGGCCGGCCGAATCCATGAGATCCATACAATTTCTGAAAGATACGGGTATATACCAGCCGTTCCAGGCAAGATTGGATTTGGCGCAAGACCTTTGGGAACGGTACCACGCATGCCTGGCGAAGGATAAGCAACTCACCGCTTTACTGGACCAATATCGCCGTTGTATAGATGGCAGCGCCCAAGCGATGAAGGACACGGGCGTTTTCAGCCTTTGCGCCCGTTGTGATACGGAAGAAGGGGGAAGCTGCTGCGGGAACGGCATCGAACTGCGATACGACGCTGTGCTTCTCCTGCTGAATCTCTTGCTGGGAGCTGAACTCGAGGAAGACAGGTTGGAGCATGATTCCTGCCACTTTCTCGGTGAACGCGGCTGTACATTGCCGGCAAGGCAGGTCCTGTGCGTGAACTATTTGTGCCGTCAAATCACGCAAAAGCTGCCGACACCCGACATCATCCACGTTCAGGAAGTCTGCGGCAAGGAGTTGGACGTTCAGCATTAAGCGGCAATGAAGGCGAACGGAAGTCAACGGATCTTGCCTCTCTTGGCCGGTGCATCCCCGACCTCGTTGAGGAAGGTCTGCTCCTTCCCCGTCACACCGTATTTCTGGACATGGGATGTGCGGACGGTCGAGTAAACGTATTGATGAGTTACTGGGTCCGGTTCTCTCTCGGCGTCGAGTTGGACGAAGACCTGATCGCGAAAGCGTCGCCTCTGCGGAATGAATTGAATGACCTGCTGGAAGGCCGCAATCTTGCAACGCCTCCGGACCGGCTTCGAACATGGGTGGGCGATTCATTAAAAGACTCCACCTATGCCGAGCTGAGACGGGATACGGGAATCGGCTTTGAAAACATCGACGTCTTCTACACCCACTTTACACTGCACGATGTTTTCGCCGATAAGATTGCCCGGGAAGCCAAAGCGGGCGCCGTCTACCTGGTTTACGGGTTGGACCGCGTCATTCCAAGGTATCCGGGACTTCGGGCGCTGACTCAGGATCGAGCTCTCCACGGCATCCTGGGGGTCTATCGGAAATAGGACCAAAGACCTATAGCCTCATTGTCCATAAAACCAAAACCCCGCAGGCCGGGTAGTCGAACATAAACCGGTGGGACAAACCGCCAGGCGGTGCGAAACTCGTCGGGCTCTCGAATCCCACCCGAGCGGCCGATAAAAACCCACGCAGGGTGATGCCGTGTTTCCACGAAATCGAGTTGCTGGAGTTGCAGCCCTGGTTTTTCTGGTGATCCTCATCGGAAGTCTGGGCTATTATATTTTGTTCTTTGGGCAGGAATCCTTCCTGAAATGTGTCTATATGACGGTCATCTCGCTGACTACGGTCGGGTATGGCGAAGTTATAGACGTCAGCCGCCGTCCTGTGACCGTCATTTACACCATGGTGCTCATCATATCGGGGATGGGCGTATTGGTATACGCCGCAAGCTCTCTTACGGCTTTCATAGTGGAAGGCCACTTCACGGGTCTGTTGCGGAGGAAACATATGCAGAGTCAGATCAACAAGTTGAGCGGCCACTGCATCGTGTGCGGAGTCGGGGAGACCGGACTTCGCGTGATCGATGAGCTGCTCAAGAATTTGAATCAGGTCGTGGCCGTGGACATCAATCCGCAGAGGTTGTCTCTTCTCGAAAACGTCGCATGTTCGGCGGAACGTCGAGCCGGAAGCGGAGGAGAAGGTCTCTTCTTTTTGGAGGGAGACGCCACCGACGATCAGATTCTTGAAAGCGCCGGCATCGTGAAAGCGTCCGGCCTCGTAGCCGCCCTTCCCACGGATAAGGAAAATCTCTATATCACCATGAGCGCCCGCATGCTTAACCCCACGATGCGTATTGTGTCGAAATTCGTGGACGTCGGAATCGAGCCCAAACTCCGCAAGGCCGGGGCCAATTCCGTGGTTTCTCCCACACTCATTGGAGGCTTGAGGATTGCCTCCGAGATGATCAGGCCCTCCGCCGTTGACTTTTTAGACAAGATGATTCGAAGCGCTCGCGGAACGCTGAGAATCGAAGAGGTTCCCGTCAAAGAGGGCTCGAAGCTGGCCGGTAAGAAGCTGGGAGAATGCAACCTTCCCCAAAAATACGACCTGATGGTTTTGGCCGTCGAGCCGAGCCGCGGGGCCCCGATGGAATTCAACCCCAATCCGGAGGTCACCCTCGAAGCCGGAATGGTTCTCGTCGTCATGGGAGAGGTTCACGACGTCAAGCGGGCGCGGGAGATCTGAGTCTTCCGCTTTTTTTCGGAAGGGGCGACGAGATGCTCGAGCCCCTCAACCATTTCTCGATATGGATGGATCATGCGAAGAGAATACCCCGAACAACCTGTCTTATGTGTAGCCGCCGTAGTCTTTGACCCCGATGACCGTCTCCTGCTGGTGCGCCGGGCCAAGCAGCCTTCCCTCGGCGCATGGTCCATTCCCGGCGGCGCCGTGGAACTCGGCGAGACCCTCCGGGAGGCCATTATCCGAGAAGTGCTGGAAGAGACAGGAGTTCAGGCCGATCCCGTCGAACTCATCACTTTTGTCGAAAGGATCGTCAAAGCCGAGGGCGAGATGCCGCAATTTCACTATGTGATTGCGGAATTCCTTTGCCGCTGGAAAAGCGGCGTCCCGTCGCCCTCGGATGATGTCGACCGGGCCTTCTGGGTCCCCAAGTCGGACCTATCCAAGTACGCGCTTCCCAAAGTGACTCAGGAAATCATTCATAAAGGCTGGCTGATGTATCATGAGCAACCGGCGGGCCGCATCATGCCCGTCAGTCAATGGTAAAAGGCCGGCCGGCGAAGCTTGTCCGTACCATTGGAATCCGCCGGAATTCCGTTGACAGACCCGGCATTTGTTCTTAATATTCTTTTGACATGACTGGTGGTGACTAGCATTGGATGACGACGTCCATCCCTCGTTTATTCAGCGTCTGACCCGATTCCTCGGACGGCGGCGCTTGAGCCGTTCAGCGCGCATCGAACAGGAAATTCACGAACTCATCGGCGCCGGAGAACAAGAAGGCCTGATCACCCTTCAGGAAGGGGATATGATCCAGGGCGTGCTGGAATTAGGGGACACGAGCGCCCGCGAAATTCTGGTTCCCCGGACGGAGATCGTCGGCGTTTCCCTGGACGCCTCGCTGGCGGACATCATAGGCTGTTCCGACGAGTATGGTCATACCCGATATCCCGTATTTAGAGACAATCTGGATCACATCGAAGGCGTACTTCATGTGAAGGATCTGCTTCCCTTCTGGGGAAAGGATGCTTCTTACAAGATCATACCGGAGGCCATGAGGCCCGCTCATTTCGTGCACGGCGGCAAACGCGTGAACGAACTCCTCAGGGAAATGCTCGATGATCACATTCACATGGTGATTGTTACGGATGAGTATGGGGGCACGGACGGTCTTTTGACCGTTGAGGATATTATCGAGGAGATTGTCGGGGAAATCCACGATGAACACGACCGCGAGGTCGACATGATTTCCCGCATCGACGAAAACACCTTTCTCGTTGACGCTCGGATGGACATCGAGGATCTGGAAGAATCTCTTCAAGTCAAGCTGCCGGAAGGCGACTACGGGTCCCTCGGGGGTTTTCTAGTCGAGTGTTTCGGTAGGGTTCCCGCTTCGTCGGAAGAATACGCCTATGAAGATTTGACGTTCACGATCGAGTCGGCGGACCAACGGCGTATCGAGCAGGTTCGAGTCGCCCGCAACAGACCCTCCCACACCAACTGACGATCATGTCTGCAATCGCGCTATCTTTGCTCTCCGGCATACTGCTGACTCTCGCTTTCCCCAAAACGGAATGGTGGCTCCTGGCCTTTTTGGCCCTGATTCCTCTGTTCAAAGCGATCAGCGGGAAGAATCCCAGGCGGGCGTTCCTTTTGGGATTCATAACGGGACTGACGCATTTCGTCAGCCTCATCTACTGGGTCTATCACGTGATGGGCTACTACGGGGGACTATCTCCTGCGGTCTCCGTGTTGGTGCTCTTGCTGTTCACATCGGTGCTGGCCCTGTTCATCGGGTGTTTCTGCCTGACCTTGGCCTGGCTCGAGCGCAAGGGCTCCCATCTCTTTCCTGCGGCCCCTCTGCTCTGGGTGACCTTCGAGTGGGTTCGTTCTCACATTTTCACCGGATTTCCCTGGGAACTCCTGGGATACTCCATGTACCGCCGGCTCGCCTTCATTCAGGCGGCGGATATTGTCGGGGTATACGGAATCTCCTTTGTCCTGGTCAGCGTAAACGTGGCCCTGTTCCTTTTGCTGTTTTCGGACCGCCCCTGGAAGAAACGACTCGTATCCGGGGAAGTCATCTCCGCTGTTGTGATGGTCGCTCTGCTTCTGGTCTACGGGCAAACGCGACTCGAGTGGATCGAGGCGGAGTCCGCCTCGGCTTCGAAAGTGCACATCGGGATGGCCCAGGGTAACATTGAACAAGACAGAAAATGGTTGAAAGAGTACCAGTCGGGGACTTTAGACATTTACGAGGCCCTAACCGCTGAAGCGGTCCAACGCGGCGCCACCCTGGTGGTTTGGCCGGAAACAGCCGCGCCCTTCTATTTCGATCGCGACAAGCTGCTCACCGACCGGCTGCGCTCTATCGCCCGCAACCATGAGACGCATCTTCTCGTCGGCGCACCCGCCATAAGCTGGGACTCGAGGGGACGGGTTCGGCTTTTCAACAGGGCCCTGCTGTTGGACGGGTCGGGAAATACGTTGAATAGGTACGACAAGAGTCATCTGGTGCCCTATGGGGAGTATGTGCCGTTGAAGAAGTGGTTTTCGTTCTTGGGTAAGCTGGTAGAGCAGGTGGGCGATTTCTCGTCGGGCGAACCCGGAGGGATACTCTCCTATGACGATATCCGCTTGGGGCCCCTCATCTGTTTCGAGTCCATTTTCCCTTATCTCGCAAGAAAAGCGCATCTCAATGGCGCTCAAATCCTGGTAAACATCACCAACGATGCGTGGTTCGGCCGTTCCAGCGCTGCCTACCAGCATTTTTCCATGTTGACCTTCCGTTCCGTGGAGACCCGGAGCTTTTCCGTCAGGGCGGCCAACACGGGAATTTCGGGCGTTATCCACGCGTCCGGAAAGGTCCTGATGACGACGACGCTGTTCGAAGAGATGGTGATCGACGCCGAAGTGCCGATCCTGACAATAGATACGTTTTACGCCCGATACGGGGATTTTTTTGCATTTTGTTGTATAATCGGTATAGTTGTACTAGGGGTTCGCGCCTACATTGGGGCAAGACAACAAGGAGGAACTAAACATGTATTCGGAAGCAAAAAATAGACTGACCTCTGTGAAAGAACGATTGGACTTTTTAAGAGGTCGTCTTTGAAGTCGAGCGGATTCAAAAGAAACTGAAACGCATTGATTCCATCATGGCGAGAGAACGGTTCTGGGCCAATCAGGACCGCGCCAAGAAAATTCTCAAGAAACGGGCCTATCTTTTACCCAGGCTAGAGCATTTCCAGAAAGTCGAGCAGCGCACCGAAGACACCGAAATTCTCATAGAACTCGCCAGGGAAGAGGAAGATCTGGGCGCCATGAAGGAAGCCGACCAGCATCTTGAGCAGATCGAAAACGATCTGGGTGAGTTGGAATTCGAGCGGATGCTCGGCGGCCCGGACGATTTTCGCAATGCCATCGTATCCATAAACGCGGGGGCCGGCGGCACCGAGGCTCAGGATTGGGCTCAAATCTTGCTTCGCATGTATCTCAGATGGGCGGAAGATCATAGTTTTGAAACGGAAATTCTGGATATGGTCGATGGAGAAGAGGCGGGCATCAAGAGCACTACTTTTATAGTCAAGGGACTGAACGCCTATGGGTTCCTGAAAGCCGAAGTAGGCATCCATCGTCTGGTGCGCATATCGCCTTTCGACGCGAGCGGACGCAGGCACACCTCCTTTGCATCCCTATTTGTCTATCCCGAAGTGGATGACGAGATTGTTATCGAGGTCCGGGAGGAAGACTTGAGGGTCGACACCTTTCGAGCCAGCGGTCATGGGGGCCAGCACGTGAACAAGACCTCGTCCGCCGTCCGCCTTACGCATTATCCGACGGGTCTCGTTGTCACATGCCAGAACGAGAAGTCGCAGCATCGAAACAAAGAATCGGCCATGAAGGTGCTCAAAGCACGCCTCTACGAAATGGAACTTCAGAAAAAAGCGGAAGAAATGGACAAGCTCCACAAGACCAAGAAGGACATCGCCTGGGGAAGTCAGATCCGCTCTTACGTGCTTCAGCCGTACCGCTTGGTGAAGGACCACCGGACCGACCACGAGGAGGGCAATGTGGACGCCGTTTTGGACGGACGGCTGGACGAGTTCATCCAGGCCTTCCTGCTCGATCAGAGTCCGCGGATATAAGAGTCCCGCCGGACGGCGCCGCTGTTTCGGTTTGCTTTGTCGATACGGCTCTCCAACTGGACGATCAGTATAGTGAGGGAAGCATTACGAGTGTTTCCCTCGTATTTTTTCAAGGCTTTTGCAGGCGTCGCCGCGCCGCTCATNGGATTCCTATGTCGAAACACTCGCGAAACCGGATTTGGATGACGGCAAGGCTGAGGAAGGAAGTTGCGCATTCGCACGGATTGTCATGAGGTACTTCGGTTCCGCCTTCGCCTTGCGATGAACCCTCCGTCGACGGAAACCTGTGTCACCAACGCGGCTGATTCCCTATGCGGGTGCCCATCACTTCAAGGGTATCGGATACCACCAGGAATACGTTGGGATCGATATCGCGAGCCAGTTGTTTGAGTCTCGGAAGTTCCTGGAATGCGATCACGGTGTACAGCATATGCATGTCCTTTCCGGTGAACCCCCCATGACCGTCAATAATCGTAACCCCTCTATTGATCTTCTTGGTGATCTCGCTGGAAATTCTTTGCCATTCGGGAGAGATGATAATCACCACCCTTCTCTGACTCCATCCCATAACCACAACGTTGACGACGGCGGAATTCACATAGATATAGATCAGGGTGTAGAGCGCCATTTCCAGGGAAAACATGATCGCGCCGAATACAAGAATGACGGTGTTGAACGCAAGAATTGTCGTTCCCAGTCGAATTGAAAACCGTTTCAGGAAGAAGACCGAAAGGATATCCAGTCCTCCGGCTGACCCCAAAGATCTGAGAATGACGCCGGCGCCGGCGCCCATGATAATGCCGGCCAGGAGAGCGGCCAGTATCTTGTCGTGAACGGGAACGCTCACCTGCGTCCACTCGAGAGCTCCCGAGAATATGAGCAGCCCCGCTATGCTGTAAAAAAAGAAGCGATGTCCGACATATTTCCATCCAAGAGCAAAGACCGGGACATTAAGCACAAAGTAGAGAATCGACACGGGAAATGAAGGGATCAGATAATGAATGACCAACGACAGTCCCGTAAATCCGGCTCCGAGAAACTTCTGTGGAAGCAGTATCCCGTTCACAGCCACACAACAAACGATACTGCCCACCGTAATGAGGGTGAGGTTCCAGACGACCTGAGTTAAGCCGTCGGAGGTCAGTTTAAAGGGCCGATGAGTCAATTTTCCTCCAAGCTTATTATTTGGAATGATGGACGCCACGCTTGCGAAGGTTCGTTCCGGAACACCGCTCGTTAGGGGGAACTCGATACAGGGACTGAATCCCATCGATGCCGCCTTTGGAGCTATTTGGAGCCTTTCCTGCGTGGGTAACGAAGATCAAGAACTCGACATGGCTTGGACAAGTGATATCCTTCATGTCCATCCGTACAATCTTTCGCGAGGCCTCGCCTCTCCAATCCGGAATCGCTCGATGGCTGCGTTTCCGAAGGAGCACCACGCCGCATGCACATGCCAACGTTTGGCGTGATAGGTTACTCCGGCTCCCGTGTCAATCTCTTTCCTTGCCGGTCGAGCGTAAGACCGGCAACGATCCGTACTTTTGGCCGGCCGTTCTTTGCCACAAGACTTAGCCACCCTTCGAACGGCCGTTCAAATCCCCGGGACGAAGCCAGGATGGAATAGCTTGACGCTGCCCGCGCGCAGCGCTATTTGTTTGGGAAGAAAATGCTTCAGATCAACCAAAGTTCGCACGCAAAAATGGAGGACAAACGCTATGGCAGCGACTTTCTCTTTTCGCCGCTTTCCGTATCGGATAGGCGGGGGGCTCGTCGGCTTTTTAGCTTTGGCCGGCTTGATTGTCCTGATTGCGGGATGCCGCTCCGGCGGATCCGAGGCCACGTCCATCAATGAACAGGCAAACGTCCGGCTGACCCGGAGCGTCTCGTGTGAGGAACTGGAAGCCTCAATCAAGCGAGAAGCGATCCGCATGATCGAGGCCGCCTATTCCGACGTAGAGGATTGCTACAGAATCGTTCCACTGCCCGGTGAGCCGGTGGACGCCCTCCTTCCATCACCGCCGGGGTCGGGAGGAGCCCAGGAGTTAAGCGGAGATTATTCCTCGACCAACGTCCAAGAGCCCGGAATAGATGAGCCCGACATTGTAAAGACAGACGGCGAAGCCGTGTACGTGCTCAGCGGCAGTTTTCTCCTGATTTTCGGCGCCGCCTCGCCCCAGAGTCCGGTTGAGCTCTCGAGGATCGAGCTGCCGGGCGCCCCTCAAAGCATGCTCGTGAGCCAAGACAAAGTCGCGGTTTTTTGCGTCCCGGCTCCGGCCGAGGTCCCAGGCGGCGATAGTGTTCCTGAATACGACTACGGCCTATCGCTGGTGCTCGTAGACGTATCGGACAAGAGAGCCCCATTCGTTTGGAGGGAGATTCAGATCCAGGGCTGGCTCCAGAGTGGACGCCTCATAGAGGATCGCCTCTACTCTCTGGTGGCCGGCAATGTAAACACACCTCAATGGGACTACTCGAAAGGTCTCGAAGCCAACGAGGAACTCGTACAGGAGCAGAGCCTGAGTTCATGGCTGCCCCACTCGCTGGATATCGTCCACGGCGCTCAAGGCCGGGAGACCTATGAGGACACCCTCTTTTCCTGCGATTCGTTCTATGTCCCCGATGGAGAGGACCTGGGCATGCTTCTGACGGTTTTCGTTCTGGATATGAAGGACCCGCTTGCGGGACCGGCTCAGGATTCTATTTTCAGCACCACTGCCGTAGCCTACGCATCCTCCGAGAGCCTATTCGTTACCAACGCGGTTGTGTCGGGAGAGGACTGCGGGCAGCACTCTCGAATCCATCGGTTTGATCTTCGGGCGAATCCCGGGCGCGCCACCTATACGGCTAGCGGTGAAGTGGAAGGCTGGCTTCTGAACCAGTTTTCGATGAGTGAAAAAGACGGCTTCCTAAGAGTCGCCACGACTCAGCAACCCCTTTTCGTGGAGGAATCCCCTCCATCGAGCAACAATGTGTTCATCCTTAAAGAATCGGGAACAAATCTGGAACAAGTCGGGGAAGTGCGCGGCATCGCCCCGGGGGAACAGATCTACGCGGTCCGTTTCGTGGGAAGCCTGGGTTTCGTTGTGACTTTCGAGCGGGTGGACCCTTTGTTTACGTTGGACCTGGAGGATCCGTTCGACCCAAAACTCGCAGGTCAACTCGAGGTGCCCGGCTTTTCCAATTACATCCACATCGCGGATGAAACCCATCTGCTCACTATAGGCAAGGACACGGAGGATCAGGGGACCTTTGCATGGATCAAGGGGATGCAGGTCTCCTTGTACGACGTGTCGAACTTGGGCGCGCCCTCCCTTCTGGACATGGAAATTATAGGAACCACGGGCACGGACTCGGAGGCCCTTTACGACCACAGGGCGTTCAACTACTACGCGCCCGACCGCATCCTTGCCCTGCCAATTACCGTGTTCGAGGAACAGGAATCCCCGCCCGGCATTCTCGACCCGATCTTTTCGGGTTTCCAGGTATATCGGGTCGACCCGGCTTCCGGGTTGGCATTTGCGGGCCAACTGGACCACGACGAGTTTTACGCGGACAATCCGTTGTGCTACCCCAACGGCATGAGAAGGACTCTGGTCTTGGGCGATTATTTGTACACGTTTTCAAGCGGCGGGATGAAAGTAAGCCCCCTGGACAACATCTCCTCAGCCACGGCGTCCGTCTCTTTTTCTACGTGTACTTCCTATGAACCGGTTCCTGTGCCCGGGAGGCTGAATCCATGAGGTCTCGATGAGAGGGACAAGTCACCTCTTGGCTCTTATGTCATAATCCCTCCAGGGATTACCGGGCTTGGACCCTCACGTGTTGATGTACTGCATTCTTTGTTATACGTTGAACCGTGTCAGCCGTGGAGAAGCGATTCCCGAGCGAGACCTTGACCTTCGGCTTTTCCTCGACATCATCTTTGGCGGGAATCGGTCAAGAAGAACGAACATGAGCCGATAACGGGCTTGACCCCCTTTCAGAAGAGAGGCATGAAATGAGCGACAAAGCAATCCAAAGAAAGGCGGACCAGTCACTTTCCAACAAGACCGCTATCATCACCGGCGCCAGTTCCGGCATAGGGCGGGCCACAGCCCTGACACTCGCCCAGGCGGGGGCTGCGGTGGTCGTCCAGGCTCGTCGTAATGACAGACTCGAGAAATTGGCTTCCGAAATCTCCGGCCAGGGCGGAAAAGTCCTGGCTGTAGCAGGTGACGCAGCCATCGAGTCGGACATTAATGTGCTGCTGGATAGCGCCCTTTCATGGAAGGATGGAGGGGGCAAGTATGATATCGTTGTGGTCAACGCGGGTCGCGGACTGGCGGGGGGCATCCTCGGCAGCGATGAATCCCAGTGGCGGGAACTCTACGATGTCAATGTCCTTGGTTTGGCGCTCCTGATGCGCCGGGCGGGGCAATACCTGGCTCGACGAAAGAGCGGAGACATCGTGGCCATCAGTTCGGTGGCTGCAAAGCATATTTCGCCCTTCAGCGGTTTTTACAGCTCAAGTAAGTTCGCTGTCAGCGCCATTGCCGAGGGGCTTCGTCGCGAAATCTGTTCACACGGAGTTCGGGTTTCCACCATTATGCCCGGCCTCGTGGTATCCGAATTCCAGCAAGTGGCCGGCTATACCGAGGAAAACTTTGGCAAGGCGGTTGCCCAATTCGGCAAAGTACTCGAGCCCCAGGATATTGCCGAAGCGATTTACTGGTTGCTCACTCTGCCGCCTCATGTCCATGCCAGCGAAATCATGGTGAGGCCCACCGGGCAGGATTATCCGTGATGACATGCTCGCGTTGCGCCATGGAATGTGAGAGGCATTACCCTCACCCTGACCCTGAAGGGTCGAGGAGGAATTTGATCGGGGCGGCATTTTTTGTAGGGGCGGAACCCTCGCCCCCGCGCGGGGGAGAGGGTTAGGGTGAGGGGGCGCAATTGAACGGAATACTGCTGAAGTTTTCTTGAATCCAGGCACAGACCACGTTCGCCGGCGTAGAGCTTTATTTCTCTTCGGCCAGCCGTTTCAACTCGTACAGGGTCCGGAGGGCTTCCATGGGGGTGAGATCGTCCGGTTTCACCTCCTCTAATCGCTTTTGCAGCATCGAAGGCTGTGCTTCTAGAAATTCCATAGACACCTGCTTATGAGCTGCCTTGCGGGCGCGGCGTATGGGCGAGCATTCCTCGAGTTCGGGCAATCCGCCCGCCTCGAGCTGCTCGAGAATCTCCCTCCCCCGCTCGATGATGCTTTTGGGCAGCCCCGCCAGACGAGCCACCTCGATGCCGTAGCTGTGACTCGCGCCGCCCCGGACCATCTTTCGCAAAAACAGCACCCGTCCCTGCCATTCCTTCACCGCGATGTTGTAATTCCGCACTCGGGGCAGCAATCGCGCCAGAGTCGTGAGTTCGTGGTAATGCGTAGCGAACAGCGTTTTCACGCCCTGCCCCCTCCGCTCGTGGAGGTATTCGATCACGGCCCAGGCGATACTGACACCGTCAAACGTGCTCGTGCCACGGCCGATTTCGTCCAGAATCAACAAACTCTTCGGAGTGGACTGATGCACGATGCGGGCCGTTTCAATCATTTCCACCATAAAAGTGCTGTGCCCCCGGTACAGATCGTCCGACGCCCCTATGCGGGTGAAGATACGATCCACGATGCCGATCCGGGCCTTCGAAGCCGGCACGAAACTTCCCATCTGCGCCATGAGCACGATGAGGGCCGCCTGCCTCAGCACGGTGGACTTGCCGGCCATGTTGGGACCCGTGATAATCAGTATCTGCTCCTCGTCCATATCCAAGGACAGGTCGTTGGGAACGAACAGACCACGTCCACGTCCGCCAGGGCCCGGGCCACGGACCGGATTCTTCTTGCCTCCGCGGCGACCTGGTCCCGAACGGACACGAACAGATCGTATTCCAGTTGGGTTCGTTTTTCCTGGGCCTCGAGTATCAGCGCTTCGCGATCCTTCAGTTCCGGAGTAACGAAGCGCTCGGCGTTGACAAGGGTCTGCTTGCGAATGTACGTCTCGGGTACTTTGTCCATGTGCGTATTGGTGACTTCGATATAGTACCCAAAAACCTTGTTGTAACCGACCTTGAGGGACGATATACCCGTGCTTCTCCGTTCCTGGCTTTCCAGCGCCACGATCCATTCCCTGCTGTCCCTGGAAACCGCGATGTACCTGTCCAGTTCGGGGTGAACCCCTTCCCGAATAACGCCCCCCTGCCCCACGTTGGCCGGCGCGTCGTCGCTTATGGCGTTGCGGACGACTTCGATGACATCATCGAGAGGATCCAGCGACTCGCGCAGTCGTTTGAGCTGGAGCGATCCGAACCCGGATAACACATCCCTGAAACCGGGGACCAGCTCGAGGGACTCGCGAAGCGCAATCAGGTCCCGAGGATTGGCCCGTCCCATGGCCGCCTTACTGTTGAGGCGCTCGATATCGTGCACTCGCTTTAATTGTTCCCTCAGCCGTTCGCGTTCGGACAATCGGTCCCTCAGTTCCTCGACAGCGTCCAACCGGAGTGAAATCGCCCTTTTTTTGATCAATGGGTAGCACACCCACTCGCGCAATCGTCTGGCGCCCATGGCTGTTCGGGTTTGATCCAGCACCTCCAGTAAAGACCCCTTTCGCCCTTTTCGTTGAAGGGACTCGAGAATTTCCAGATTCCGCTTGGCCGATTCGTCGAGTACCATTGTGTCGGAAATCCGGTACGCAAGGATGTCCGTGACGTGTGAGAGATCTCGCCTCTGGGTTTCCAACACGTAGTGCAATACGGCGGCGGCGGCAAGCACCTGTTCGGGAAGGTCCTCCAGGCCGAACCCGTCCAATGTCTCGACGCCGAACTGCTTTTTCAAGAGCGATTCCGCTTCCTGGAGATCCGGCTCGCCCGGCGGCCGAACGTTCCTGACCATTTCCGCCGTTTCCATGTCGAACCGCTCCCGTCCGGGTCCAAAGTCAATATCCTCGGGAACCAGCAATTCCGCCGCCGAGATCCGCCCCAGTTCATCGAGGAGCTTTTGCACGGTGTCCATTCCGGTCACCCGAAAGTCCCCTGTGGACACGTCCATATAGGCGAGGCCGTAGGCGTCGCGGATGCAGGTGACGGCCGCCACATAATTGGAAACAGTCTCTTCGAGGGCGTCGGTGTCCACCCGCACGCCGGGAGTTATGACCCGGGTAATCTCCCTTTTCACGACGCCTTTGGCGTCCCTAGGGTCTTCGACCTGGTCACAGACGGCCACCTTGTAGCCCTGCTCGATGAGTTTGGTTATATAGACGGAAGCCGAGTGATGGGGTACGCCGCACATGGGAACGGCGTTCTCTTCGTCCTTGTTTCGAGAGGTCAATGCAATCTGGAGTATGGGGGCCGCGACTTCGGCGTCTTCGAAGAACATCTCGTAGAAGTCGCCCATGCGGAAGAACAGAATGGCGTCAGGAACTTCTTGTTTAATGGAGAGATACTGCTGAAACATGGGAGTGATTCGAACCATCCTGCGAACCATCCTCTCCGCTTGCGGTCCTTCGGATTTAAGTACGGAGCCAAAAGGCAACTGAGGGAAACTTTGAGAATCCCGCCTGGGGCGGGACTCAAACTCCCTTCAAATTTCCTGAGCATTATCGCACCGCGTTTGGCGGAGCGGGCGAATCCCCGGGGGAACATCAAATTTCCCCAGTACAGTGTGAGCATCGCTAAAGGCCTCTTTTGCAGCTCAGCACCAGGTCTAAACAGCCCATTCCTCATCGGACCAAGGCGCATGTCCATCGCTTTTCTGCGCTGCTTCCGAACGCCTAGAAGCTCCCGAACGGACTTCGCCGATGGTCGCCCGTCACCGCTATCGCGGCTCCGATTCCTCAATCGTCCTTGCGGCGCTTCTCCGGTTCCGGCTCGATTTCGAGGGCCGGAGGGGCATCTATCCCACGCTCTTCAATATATGATTCCTGCGCAGGTTCGAGTCCGGGCGCCGGCGACGTCGCCGATCGGGTCGACTCCAGCTCCTTCGTGAGACGCGACACTTCCTTCCTTTCGGCTCTTAGCCTGCTCTTAAGCCGTATACGGTCTATCAGTCCATAAAAAGATGCGATTAGCACTCCCACAAAGAACGATAGAAGGAACAGTACGTAGATGGGAATGGACATACTCTCGAAACTGAAAAAGTACAGGTTCAGCCGAATGGTGACACCTGCGGAGAAGTCCTGAAGGTTTTGTTGTATGAAAACGATAGCCACAACGAACAGCAAGTGTTTCACCCAGCACGGCCATGAAGTTCGTGTCTCCGTTCCACCGGGGCACAATGTGTACATGAAGATGCTCTTCCACGCCTGCGCCTGCCACCAGGCCCAGATTGACTCCCACGTTGAATCCGTCGGGTTTCATGATTCTCTTCAGAATAGCGATTGCGGAGCGCGTGACCTTCATCAGATCTGTCAAATCTTCCTGTTCCAGGTAATCCAACTCTCCGGTATGTTTCATGGGCGCGACCAGCAAGTGGCCGTTATTATAGGGGTATCGGTTCATCATCACGATGGAAAACTCGCCTGTATACAGGATCAGCCGGCGCTCCAATTCGTCCACGGCCTCATCCTTTTCCACACAGAAAATGCAGTCATCCGGTTTATCGTTTTGTAGGATATATTCCATGCGCCAAGGCGCCCAAAGCACGTCCATGCGTTCTCTCCCAATACGAATTCGCCCCACTATCTACGCTCGTCCAGGCGAACCAGCTCCACCTGTCCCCATGCTCCCAGTTGATCGTTCAGAATGAGGGCCGCACCCAGAATTCCGTCTATTTCTTGTATCCATTTCAATGCCTTTGAAATATCATCCGGTTTGGACACTCTGTTTCCGAGGGCCGTAGCCGCCGCATCGGCCAACGCGGTGGACTTGGAAACAACCACGGCCGCGTCGGCCCTCCCGAGGCTTAACGAATGCCCGATCGTACCGGATGAGGTGCATACACCTATCGGCGTTTTATCCGCCGGCACCCGGATTCCCAATTTGAGGTTCAGGGGTGAATCGCCGGCAAAAATTCCGACGGTCGTCGTTTCAGACGACGCAATGAACACGTCCCCCCCGTTTTCCACCATTACGTCCGGGTCCTCCGCCATGAGGCCGCGGCCGACGTATTCCGCGATGGCGCCTGCAACAGCGGCCATGGGGCCCACGCCCGCTTTTCCGCCCGCCTGAAGCATGTCCCGGACAATCTTCGGCGCGTAGGGATCCGCATCCATCGGAGACAGGCTGGTTACAAAACCCGGATGGGACTCGATGTAGGCCTCTATGTGGCCACGAACCCTATAAACCAGGTCCTCCGCCTGTTTCTTGAGAGGTTTTCCGGCCCGTATCAAGAGGTCGGTTTCTTTCACCCTCACCTCGAAAGAATCGAGCCTACGTCTCCCCTTGAGGGTCCGGTACGTGCGGCTGGACGGTTTCACGCACGCGCCCTGACCGCATTGTATCCCAAGAAGCCATTGACCTCTCGCACCAATTCGCGATCAGGGGCGATCCACAATTGCTGGGGAAGCGCAAATACCAGTTCTCCGTCATGCGGCGTTTTCAATCGAATATACGTTTTGCACCCCCCTCGGTGCGCATCCATAATGTCTTTCAAGGCCCAAAGCTGCTCCGTGGTCAACTTGTCCCCATCCAACTCGATGTCCACCTGAGATGTGAATCTCTCGCGCACCTCGCTAAGGGGTAGAATGTCCGCGCAGATGATTTTCTCGCCCTTGTCATCCTTGCTGACCTTACCCGACACCAGGACCGGATCGTCTTTCTCCAACACCTCGATACAATTCTGATACACGTCTGAGAATACGACCAGTTCCACGGCTCCCTGCTCGTCTTCCAGCGTGACAAAGGCCATTCTGTCGCCTTTCTTGGTGTTGATCGTCTTTACGGAAGCGCACACCCCGGCCATCCGCACCTGATCGTTTTCGATCCGTTCTTTCAGCCTCGCCGAGTCCGTTGTCCCAAATAACCGGATTTCTTCTCTAAACCGATCCAACGGATGCCCGGTAATATAGAATCCCAGAGCCTCTTTTTCAAATGTTAACTTTCGCCGTTCGCTCCATTCTTCCACAGCCGGAAGTTCGGGGTCCATGCGTTCCTGTCCTGCTTCTTCCTGAAGAAAGGTGAACAGGTTCATCTGACCTTCGGCACGGTCTCTGTGAATGGACTGGGCTCGTTCCATGGCGTCGTCCATGGCCGCCATCAGTTGGGACCTCCTGGCTCCAAAAGAGTCGAAGGCCCCGGCCTTGATCAAGCTTTCGATGACGCGCCGATTCACCCGCCGAAGATCCACCCGCTCGCAGAAATCGAAGATCGACTTGTAGGAACCCTTTTCCTCTCGGCATTCGATAATGGAATCGATGGCCCCGGAGCCGACGTTTTTCACGGCGGCCAGCCCGAATCGGATCCGATCGCCCACGACCGTAAATTCTTTTCTGCTTTCGTTCACGTCCGGCGGCAAAACCGGAATCCCGTGCTCGCGGCACTCGGAGATGAATTTCACCACGTTATCGGTGTTGTTCATGTCGCAGGTGAGCAACGCGGTCATGAATTCAACCGGATGGTGCGCCTTCAGAAAGGCGGTCTGATACGCGATCAGGCCATACGCCGCGCTGTGGGACTTGTTGAAACCATACCCCGCGAATTTTTCCATGAGGTCGAACACCTTGGCCGCCTTGTCCCGATCGATCCTTTTCTGCGCAGCGCCGGCCATGAACCGGACCCGCTCCTTGGCCATGACCTCCGGCTTCTTCTTGCCCATGGCGCGACGGAGTATGTCCGCGTCTCCCAGAGAGTAGTCGGCCAATGCGCTGGCGATCTGCATGACCTGTTCCTGATACACGATCACGCCGTACGTGTCCTTGAGAATAGGCTCGAGCTCGGGAAGCAGGTACGTCACCTTTGTTTCCCCGTGTTTCCGGCGCACGTAGTCGTCGATCATGCCGCTTTCCATGGGGCCCGGTCGGTACAGGGCCACCAGGGCGATGACATCCTCAAAACAGGCCGGCTTCATCCGTTTCAGCAGTTCCTTCATGCCGGCGCTTTCAAGCTGGAACACGCCCGTAGTATCACCGGCGCAAAGAAGCTCATATGCCTTTGCATCATCGAGGGGAATGCGGTTCAAATTCAGTTCGGAGCCGGTCTTCTTTTGGATAAGGTTAAGGGCATGTTCAATGACGGTCAGGGTTTTCAGCCCCAGGAAATCAAATTTGATCAGCCCCACGTCCTCGACGCTCTTCATGTCGTACTGGGTGACCACTTCGCCATTGGCTCCGCGGTAAAGAGGCATGTATTCGTCCAGGGGGCGATCCGAAATGACCACGCCGGCCGCATGCGTCGAAGCGTGGCGCGGGAGTCCCTCGAGGGAACGTGAAATGGCGAGCAGTTCTTTGACCTTGGGATCCTTTTGTTCCAGTTCCTTAAGACGGGGTTCCTCTTTAATCGCTTCTTCGAGCGTAATGTTGAGCTTGTTGGGAATCAGCTTGGCGATGCGGTCCACGTCGTTGAAGGGCATATTCAGGGCCCGGCCCACATCCCGAATCACGGCCCTCGCCTTGATGGACCCAAAGGTGATGATCTGGGCCACCCGATCCCGTCCACCGTACTTACGGGCCACGTAATCCAAGACCCGATCCCGGTTCTCCATGCAAAAATCCACGTCGATATCCGGGAGAGCCTGGCGTTCGAGGTTCAGAAATCGCTCGAAGAGCAGCTGATACGGAAGGGGATCGATGTCCGTGATTCCCAGAGCATAGGCGGCGAGGCTTCCCGCCGCGGATCCGCGGCCGGGCCCCACCGGGCACTGGTTTTCCCTCCCGTGGTGAACGAAATCCGCCACGATCAGGAAATACCCGGCAAACCCCATCTGTCGAATAACGTCGATCTCCCGGTCCAGTCGTTCCCTGTAAGCACGCTCTGCTTCGGGTCCGAAGCCGGGCCGGCGGGTTTTGAGTTCCTCGAGTATCGATTCTAGGCCCCGACGGCAACCCTCTTCGAATTCCACTTCCACGTCGCGGCCCGATTCCGTCTGAAACACCGGGAAGTGGGGGGTACCCAACGGAATCTGCAGGTTACACTGATCGGCAATGCGTATGGTGTTTTCCAGGGCCTCCGGAACATGCCCGAAGGTCGCCCACATTTCAGCAGGCGACTTGAAGTAGAGCTCGTCCGTGGTAAACCGCATGCGATTATCGTCTTCAACGGTTTTCCCGGTCTGGATGCACAACAGGATATCGTGGGCGCGCGCCTCTTCCCTTCTCAGGTAATGACAGTCATTGGTGGCCACCAGAGGCAGGTCCAGTTTACGCCCGATTTCGATGAGGCCCTGGTTCACCTTTTTCTGCTCGGGGATGCCGCTGTCTTGTAATTCCAGGTAGAATCGCTGTGCGTCGAAGATATCCGCGTACTCGAGAGCCGCCTGTTCCGCCCGCGCCACGTCGCCCGCCGCAAGATAGACGGCCACCTCGCCCTGAAGGCAAGCGCTCGTGGCGATCAGACCCTTGTTGTGGCGGCGCAGGAGATCCTTATCAATTCTGGGTTTGTAATAGAAGCCTTCAAAATACGCAGTGGTGAGTAATTTGCACAGGTTCTGATATCCTTCGTAATCCTGGATCAGGAGCACCAAGTGATGATACGAAGACTTGGATGCGCCGGCCTCTTTCTCGCGGCAATCCCCCTGAGTCACATACATTTCACACCCGATCACGGGCTTGATACCCTTGGCCTTGGCCTTTTTGTAAAAGCTGATAGCTCCGAACATGTTGCCGTGATCCGTCATGGTCACGGCGGGCATGTCGTACTCCAAAGCCCGCATGAACAGGTCGTCGGGCCGAATGGCTCCGTCGAGCAAACTGTAATGGGTGTGCACGTGGAGATGCACGAAGGGCGGATTATTCATGTTATTCCCACTCGATGGTACTGGGTGGCTTTGACGAAATGTCGTACACCACCCGATTGATGCCTTTCACTTCATTGATGATTCTGCTCGAAATAGCGGCCAATACCTCATAGGGCAACCGAGTCCAATCGGCCGTCATGGCGTCCAGACTGTCCACAACCCGCAACGCCGCCACGTGTTCGTAGGTCCGCTCGTCACCCATGACACCCACCGTGCGGATGGGAAGCAACACGGCGAAGGCCTGCCAAACCTTCTCGTAATATCCCGAGCGCCTCATTTCTTCCTGAACGATTCGGTCCGCTCTCCGGAGGATTTCCAAACGCTCCTTCGTCACCTCGCCCAGAATGCGTATCGCCAGTCCGGGACCCGGAAAGGGATGGCGCTGAACGAGTTCGTGGGGCAGTCCCATTTCCTCGCCGACGATCCGCACCTCGTCCTTGAACAGCTCGCGCAACGGCTCCACCAGTTCCAGGTTCATCCGATCCGGCAGCCCACCTACGTTGTGATGGCTCTTTATGGTGGCGGACGGCCCTTTAAAGGATACCGATTCAATCACGTCCGGATACAACGTACCCTGGGCTAGGTACTTCACATCCCCGATGCTTCGGGCGGTCTCTTCGAATACCCGGATAAACTCGTGTCCTATAATTTTGCGTTTTTCTTCAGGATCGACCACTCCCTTCAACAGATCCAAAAACCGGTCGGCCGCCGGTACGAAACGCAGATCGACTTTCAGGTGGTTCTTAAAGACTTCGATCACCCGTTCCGCTTCTCCGGCCCGAAGAACGCCGTTGTCCACGAACACGCACGTCAGCCGGTCCCCGACCGCATTGTGCAGCAAGGCGGCCACAACGGAAGAATCCACGCCTCCGCTCAAGGCGCAGATGATTCGATCGTCACCGATGCGTTCCTTCAAACGCTCCGTGGAATCCTCTATGAATGACCGCATGTTCCAGGTGGGTTCGAGCTCGCACACGGCAAACAGGAAATTGTCCAGAATCTGAGTGCCGGACCGCGTGTGGACGACTTCGGGATGAAACTGCACCCCAAAAAGCTTCCTGGACTTGTCACCCATGGCCGCCACCGGGGAATTGTCCGTGTGCGCAATGGCCGTGAATCCTTCCGGCATGACCTGGATTCTGTCTCCGTGGCTCATCCAGACCACCTCCGGCACGGCGGGATCCATCCCGCGAAAAAGGTCGGTGATGTCGTCCAAATACATGCCGGCGTGTCCATACTCCCGGCGTTGCGCCCGCGCCACCTCTCCCCCCAATACGAAGGTCATGAGCTGCATGCCATAGCAGATCCCCAACACGGGCGCTCCCATCTCGAATATCGCCCGGTCCGTGATGGGCGCCCCTTTCTCGTACACGGAAGCCGGCCCACCGGAGAGAATGATGCCCTGGGGAGCAAAAGCCCTGATCTCGTCCAGAGGCATGTTGAAGGGATGCATTTCGCAATAGACTTTGAGCTCCCGCACACGCCGCGCTATGAGCTGCGTGGTTTGAGAGCCGAAGTCGAGGATAAGAATCTTGTGATCGTGAATGCTCGTTGACATCGGTTGTTTGAGAACCTCTTGTTTCCGCCTTTTCCGCAAGAAATCCGCACGGTCAAAGACGGCCGTTCAGCGAATGTGAGGTGTGACTCCCGTACTCCATTCCCGACGGTTATGCCGATCCCCCGGCGTGTTTATTGATCTATCCGATAGTTGGGCGCTTCTTTTGTGATGATCACGTCGTGGACATGGCTTTCCCGCAGTCCGGCGGCGGTGATTCGTATGAATTTAGACTTCGTCTGCAGTTCTCTTATGGATTCGCAGCCCGCATATCCCATACCCGCGCGAAGGCCCCCCATTAGCTGGTATACACTCGAAGACAAGGGTCCCCGGTACGGAACCCGCCCGACGATTCCTTCGGGAACCAGCTTCGACTCCTGCTCTACGTCTTGCATATACCGGTCCCCACTGCCGGCCTTCATGGCCTCGATGGAGCCCATGCCGCGATAGACTTTGTAGGTTCTGCCTTGATAGAGGACCGTTTCACCGGGGCTCTCGTCCGTGCCCGCGAACAGGCTCCCGATCATCACTACATCCGCGCCCGCTGCAAGCGCTTTGGTGACGTCTCCGGAAAACTTGATTCCACCATCCGCAATCAGTGGAATATCCGTCTCTTCCGAGACGGGTTTGCAGTTCATGATAGCCGAAATCTGAGGAACGCCGGCTCCGGCCACCACGCGCGTAGTACAGATGGACCCGGGTCCGACACCCACTTTGACCGCATCCGCCCCGGCATCGACAATGCTCCTGAACCCCTCGGCCGTGGCCACGTTGCCGGCGACGCATTGAAAATCCCCGAAATTCTTTTTGCTGTCCCGAACGGCGTCGATGACTCCTTTGCTGTGCCCGTGGGCCGCGTCGAAAAGAATAACGTCCACTTCGGCTTTCAGCAGGGCTTCGAGCCGCTTCTCACGGTCCGGCGCAATACCCACGGCCGCGCCCACCCGAAGGCGTCCCATCTCGTCTTTGCAGCTGTCGGGATATTTATAGACCTTCTCGATGTCTTTTATCGTTATCAGTCCCTGCAACAGGCCTTCCTCGTTCACTACCAGAAGCTTCTCAATCCGATTCTTGTGCAGCAGGGCTTTAGATTCCTCGAGGGTGATGCCGGGGCGGGCGGTGATCAGATTCTTGCTCGTCATCACGGCCCTTACAGGCTGATCCAGATTGGTTTCGAACCGCAGGTCCCTGTTGGTAATAATGCCTACCACGTACCTGTTTTCGTTGACCACCGGCACACCGGAGATTCGATAGCGGGACATGATGTCCAACACTTCGTGCAGCTTCTGATCCGGATTTACCGTCACCGGATCCACGATCATGCCGCTCTCCGATTTTTTTACTTTCTGGACCTCCATGGTCTGGGCTTCAATGGACATGTTCTTGTGGATGAAGCCGAGTCCCCCTTGCCGCGCAATGCTGATGGCGGTCCGGGATTCCGTCACCGTGTCCATGGCGGCGCTCAAAAGGGGGATCTTCAGTTGTACGCTCCGAGTCAATCGCGTCCGCACGTCCACGTCCTTGGGCAATAGCCTCGAGTAGCCCGGGAGCAACAACACATCGTCAAACGTCAGACCTACTGAGATAGGCTCGGCTTCCATGGGTCCTCCTGAAAATGATATCCGTGTAAAACGGGTTCGAAATCGTACACGTCAAAAGTCTCCATCGGCGGGTGTCTCGATGGAATAGGGGCGATGAGGCGGATGAGGTCTTTGTAAGAGAGCTCATGTAGAGGATGGTTTCGTCTTCACGAAATACTTAAGAGGAGCCCCTCCAGAAGCCCCGCGTCGGCGGCCACCAGTACGTCCCGCTTCCAAGCCTCCATCACGCTCAGAACAATCTCCGCGCCCGCCACAATGATGTCGGCCCTTCCCGGCTCGAGTCCCGGCATTTCGGACCGTTCGTTCAATCCCAGTGAAATCATCCGGCGAACCAGCCTCGCAAGACGATCCCGCTCCATCCGGTAGTTGTTCACCCGATGCGGATCATATTCGGGGAGTTGTTGCAGCATAGCCGCAAGCGTCGCCACCGTGCCCGCCGTACCCACCAGTTCGACGTCTTCCGAAAACGCCTCCGGCCATTCGGATCGAAAAGAAGCGGCCACCTCGCCGATCCGTCCCGCTAAATAGCGATGCAGTTCCCGCAAGGAATCCTGCCCGGGCGGGTCACCATACTTTAGAAACCGGTCCGTCAATACGACGGCCCCCAAGGGTGCGCTTATGATCGAAAGAATTTCCGAACCCCGGCACAGCACGAATTCCGTACTTCCCCCTCCGACGTCGAACACCAGGGCGAACTCGGAGCGGACTTTCACGGCGCTCAACACACCTCGGACGGACAACCGTGCTTCGGCTTCCTCCGTCAGCACTTCCACCTTCAGGCCCAGGCGCTCGGATACTTCCCGGACAAACAGGTCGGCGTTGCCGGCCCTTCTCAACACAGCGGTTCCGCCTATTCGAACCTGCCGGACGTCAAACCGTTTCAGTTCGCCCTTGAAGCGTTCAAGCGTGTTCAATCCGCGATGCCATTCATCGGGTCCGATCAGCCCCTTCCCATCGAGAGATGCGCCCAACCGGACGATCTCCCGTCCCACCATCAGGGGATTGTGCGCCTGTCCTTCGGGGGCGATCAAAAGGCGGATTGAATTGGTGCCTACATCGATGGCGGCCAAATTTTTCATTTGCGCGTCTAGATAACAGAACCCCCCTGCCTTTTCAATATGAAAGGCTTCGGCAAGCCGGCGGATCCCACAATCGGAACTTCACGACGGGCCTCAGGCTTCCGCGGGTCGGGCCTTCTCGGTGAAGCGCCACTTGCAGAAAAGATCCTCCGGATGCGGATCCGGCGGCGCGAAGAGGCACTGTATCTGAATATTCGAGTCGATTTCATGGGCGAACCGTTCGAACTCCCGGCGATGCATTTCCTTACATACGTATTCACCCAGGCCGCGCTTCAATCGCGCTTCCTGGGTAGGGCACCGAGGTATGGACACAACGAGTTCGCCCGAGGTCCGCTCCATCTCATACCCCACGAGCAACGTCCAGGGCCACAAACGGAGCGCTTTCTCAAAGCCGTCGAGTCCCTTCTCGTGTATGTCGAACCGCTTCAAAAGATCTTTTGCGCCCATCCCCGCCACTTTTCCCCAGACGCGTTCGTTGAGGCGTTCCGCAACGGGTCGGCCGTAGACTTCCTCCACATAGATAAACCAGAACGCGTCCACGACGCGATAGTGCCACAGCAGGAATTCGATATATTCCCTGAGTTCGGGTTCATGCATACGCTCCAAGGCCTGCAGATCCATTCCGCCCTCCTTTCAGCAAATTCCCCCCTATGGTGGAAACACCGGCTTTGGGAACGGCATGCCCTGCCCTACCCGTTCCCCCATATCGTGGGACCGCCTGTAAGCACCCAACCCAACATGCCCCAGGTCAGGTTGTATACCTCGTCGAATCCTTGTCTTTTAAGTCTGTAGGCTAGAAAAACGGACCGGTGGCCCGTCATGCAGATTATAACGATAGGAGTCCTCTTTTCCTTAGTATTCAAGGAATCCGACCCGAAGAACAATCCCGAACTCGGAATCGCATCCGCAATGTGGAACCACGAATATTCCGTCGGTGTACGTACGTCCAATAACAACGGACGCGAGGTCGAAGAATTGAGCATGCTCTCCAGTCGCCAGGGAGATACAGGGCGGACTCCCAGGACCCACCAAATACCGTCCCAGGTGAAGAAGAAAAGAATCAGAACGATCAGAATGGCCTTTTTGACCATGAAAGACTCCGCAGCGCCGGATGCTTACATGCTGCATTTCATAGGGGCGACCGGGACTTCTTCACCGCAAATTTCCGTGCACGGCAAGCCAGATACAGGGCGGATTCGAACTGGTCCAAGTCACCCGATGTTTCTCGTGAGCGGGGATGAGTGCATGGTCGCCGGCCGACATTCGTACCTTCCTTCCGTCATCGAACTCCAACTCGGCTCGACCCTGCAGCAGCGCCACCCATTCGTCTCTTCCCTGATCATACCACTCATCGCCGGGTGTGGCATGGCCAACGGAAACGATGCGTTCAATCAGAATGCCCCGGTCCGGAATAAGAGCTTCGAAGCGCTCCGTCTCCGGCAGCGGATCGGGAAGGTTGAACAGGTTTGATTTTTCCACGGATCATTCAGGATATCTTAAGGATTTCTTGAAACTTCCCGGCTGTGCCCGCGCTCCCGACATGGCGTGCATGGCGCCCTAAACAGACGGAGAGCAGCGATGACCGGTTCGAACGACGACTTGGAGATCTTTCTGACGCCCACCGACATCATCGACAGCGATGCACCGCAGATACGGACTCATGTCGAGCAGATCACTTCCGGTCTCACGGATCCTGTAGACCGCGCGGTTCAACTCTACCTCGCCGTCCGGGACGGTATTCGATACGATCCATACGCCCCGTTTTACTTGCCGGAGCATTATCGCGCCAGTTACGTCCTCGCGGCCGGTCGCGGCTTCTGCGTGTCCAAGGCGTCACTGCTCTGTGCTTTTGCCCGAGCCGGCGGCATCCCCGCCCGCATCGGGTTCGCCACAGTGGTGAATCACCTGGCTACCAGGCAGCTTATCGAGTATCTGGGAAGCAGCCGTTTCGTGTATCACGGCTATGTGGATCTTTTCCTGGAAGGGAAATGGGTCATCTGCACTCCGGCCTTCAACCGCGAATTGTGCCAACGGCATCACGTTCCGCCGCTCGATTTCAACGGTCGGGAGAACTCGCAGTTTCAGTCCTTCAACAGGGATAACGAGCAGTTTATGGAATACGTGGAATATCACGGCGTCTACGCGGACGTGCCGTTGGACAAGATCCTTCCCGCCTGGGAAGCCGAATACGGCAAAGAACGGGTGCGCAAGTGGATCCAAGGGCATGAAGCCGGCCGACGAGGGAAAGTTAAGAACTTTTACGATGAAGAACCCCTCCACATCTAGAGCGGAGGGTCAATTGGGGATCACTCTCCACCGGCCTGACTGCGACTCTCTTGATATTCCCGAAAGACTTTCAGAGTGATTCCCCTGATGGGAGCGCGCAACAGTTCGGCGCGGGAAGGAGAGTCCATCACTTTTGCGTCGAACACACGATCATGTCTCACGTCTACCAGAAAAACTTGCATCGTGAACCAATGACGGGTGTGGTCCAGGGAATACATGAGCACGGCGTCCACTTTCAGTTGATGCGCCAGGGACGAAACCAGGCTGACCTCCGGTCTGTACCATTCCATCGCGTTCTTCCGAATCCACAAATCGCCCTCGATGGATTCATTGAGCAGGTCCCTCGATATCATTTTCGTCTCGCGTCCGCTCTTCGTGGGATAATACGAGTATTTCAGAGAAAACAGACCCGTTTCCTGCACCGCTTCTCGAAGGCCTTTCCACACGGCGTCATCGATGTCGGACCCTACCCCCACCTTTCTCCAGGGGAAGACGGCCAGTTCGTATGCAGGAGCCGAGGAAATTTCCGTGGTCTTCGACTCCGCCGCGTTGGACGCCTCCAACGATCCAAAACCAAACATGGTCGCCAGCAGCCACACTCCGACCCATTTCGAAAGACCGGCTTTCATGAAAGGAATCATGGCTTCCTCCTCCCTGCAAACGATGTGAACCGACACGTCGGCCCTCTTCGATCGAGGGCGGACCCTATCTTCAATCGAACCGTACCGAGGCTCACTCCTCGGAGAGTGCATAATAACATCTTTTCGGAGACATTACCTTTCCCTGTTTCTTCAGAGAGTCGATCAGTTTTGAAACGTCTTTCGACTCCAATCCCGTGGCATTGGCCAAATCTCCGGGCCGAACCGGTTTTCCCGCTTGTTTCATAGCTTCCAGCACCATCTTTTCGTTGTCGTCCATAACCATCTCCTTTCCGGCTGCGCTCCGCCTACATCGTTGCGATCCCGTTGCTTAACTTCGGGAAACCGGTATTGTTTCCTCACACCAGCCAAACCGTCGTCTCGTGAGCCATCTGCAAAACCTTGTTGCTCACGCGGCCCAACAGAAACTCCCGCACTCTGGACAATCCTCTGCGGCCCAATACGATGGTACCATAACCACCCTTGGTCGCCTCTTCAAGGATGCCGCCGGCCCGACTCAGGGTCCCCGTTATGACTTTTGAGTCAACCCGGCCGGGAGAAACTCCGGCATCGTACAAAAGCTTCTTCGCCTCATCAAAAATCGGAAAGATACGCTCCTCGCTCGCCTCCCGCCATTGGTGTTCAAAATCCGGATGGGCGATCCGATCGATCGATTCCTGGTATAGGTCCATAATGCGGGCCACGTGCACCAACGTCAGACGCACCGGCCGGTTTCCGACGGCTTGGGCCAAGTATTGAACGGATCGCAGGGAACGGTCCGAGTCATCCATGGCCACGAGTATGCGATCCGCCTCCGGGTTTCCCCCGACCACCCAGACCGGTATTTCGGTCACGGCCCCAATCAGTCTAAACGCCACGCTGCCGAGAACCAGGTCTTTGAGTTTGCTCTTGCCTCTGCGGCCTACCACCACGGCGCTGTAGCTGTTCTCGGACTCGGTTAAAATGTCCCGGACAATCCCGGCGACGCGTTCGTGAAGACGGGTTTCAACGGTCTCTCCACCCCAACCTTTTTCCGTCAGAATTCCGCGCGCCTCATCCATGACCTTTTCAGCGGCGCGCGTATAAGCTTCTTCCCATTCCCTCAGCACCGAGATTCTCTCACAAAACTGAGGGAACGCTTCCAGGTCGTAACACGTTTCCGGTACTTTACTATACACTTGGAAAAGGACCACTTTCGTATGTTCAATAGGCAACATAGCGGCCACATACCGAACCGCATTCATGGACTGCTCGGAACCGTCCACGGCAACCAGAATCTTGTTCCTGAAGGCTTCCGTCATAGCGCTTCTCCTCTGCACAAAAGATGAACGCCGGTCGATCGAATGTCAGGACTTTCACCTAATAAGAACTCAGCTCCGAATCGAAACTCCGATGGTTGAGAGCAAGGTTGAATCGCCCGGCCTGCCCATTGATATTATACATGAAGCGGTCACCTTTAACACCATCTTCGACCGCGCCTATTGATTTCGAGTGATGAAAACGGGTATGTTGATCCATATGCATCAGGCGCTTCCAAGATTCTCACTGACCTCTTGAACGAATGTGAACCGAGGAGAACTTATGCGATTCTCAGTATGTCCGGATGGTGAACGATTTCCTCTCCCCAGCGGAGACGACTACGCCCGAGAATTCGATCGGTTGGAAGAGCGAGTACGTTCCGAACGCGCCCAAGGAAAAGAAATCGTTGTGGTCATGGGAATCGGTTTCGTCGGCGTCGTGATGGCCGCCGTAGTGGCTGATTCCACTCGAACGGACACCGGAGAGCCGGGCAAATTCGTGATTGGAATGCAGCGACCGAGCACCCGAAGCTTCTGGAAGATTCCCTACCTCAACCGGGGCGTACCGCCGGTTTCATCAGAGGATCCGGAGGTGGAAGCGATCATAAGGCGCACGGTGTTGGGCAAAAAGACCCTTTGCGCAACCTATACCTACGATGCGCTTAAATTGTGCGACGTGGTCATTGTGGACGTGCAGTGCGACTTCGTAAAGGAAGAACTCGGCAATGTGGCTTCCGGACGCACGGAGATGTCGGATTTAGAGGAGGCTTTCAGGGTACTGGGCCGAAACATCGATCCGGAGTGCCTGGTGCTCATCGAAACCACGGTGGCGCCCGGAACCACGGAATACATCGCCTACCCTCTGATCAGAAAGGAATTCGAACGCCGCGGCATCGCCAAAGAGCCCCTTTTGGCGCACAGCTTCGAGCGCGTTATGCCGGGCAGGCAATACGTCGACTCCGTACGGAATTTCTGGCGGGTATGCAGCGGGATAGACCGGCAAAGCGCCGATCGGGTGGTGCGCTTTCTGTCCGAAGTGATCAACGTGAAGCAGTTTCCCCTGACCGTATTGAGCAGACCCATTGAAAGCGAAACGTGCAAAATCGTGGAAAACTCCTATCGGGCGGCCATTTTGGGCTTTTTACACGAGTGGTCCGTTTTTTCCGAGCGAAACGGAGTGGACCTGATCAAAGTGCTCGAGGCTATCCGGGTCCGCCCCACCCACTCGAATATTCTTTTTCCCGGTCCGGGCATCGGCGGATATTGCCTGCCCAAAGACGGCGGCCTGGGAATGTGGTCCTATCGACATCTCATGGGTTTCCAGGACGATATATTCCAAGTAACGCCGCAGGTGATCAACATCAACGACACGCGGGCGCTTCACGCGAGTCAACTGGTTCGAGACGCGCTGAGGAACATGGGGCGCATCGTTGCCGCCGCACAGATCGCGATCCTGGGGGCATCGTACCGAGAAGATGTGGGAGATACCCGGTACAGCGGGAGCGAAATCATCATCCGTAAGCTGGTGGAAATGGGTGGAGAGGTCAAGGTGCATGACCCGTATATCAGGCACTGGTGGGAATTCGAAAAGCAGGAAAGCTATCCCGCCATCGGTCAAAGCCGCGCCCGTTTTTTTCGAAATCAAGAAGAACTGTCCCAGCTCGTTCTTGAAAAGGACGTCGCATCCGCACTAAAAGGCGCCGACGCCGTGGTGTTTGCAGTGCGCCACGAACCCTACCTGAAGATGAATCCCGAGGAGATCGTGGACATGGCCGGAAAGCCTCTGGCCGTGATCGATTGCTTCGGCATATTCAACGACGATCAGATCCGGCGGTTCTTCGAACTGGGCTGCGAAGTGAAAGGAATGGGACGGGGTCATATCAGTCGGATCAAGAAGGAAGTACAAGCGGCGAAGGGGGGCATTCCCAGGAGGGATCATCCGAGCATCTAGCCGATGCGCTTATGGAGCACCGATCCTTCTTTCATGGGTCCTCATTCATAGAGGACTCGGAACGTTTTCGAACGAGTGCGGTGGCTGCAGCCAAAACCGGCACATGTCCCTCTTCAGAGGAAAACGGGAGAAGCGTTGAAGGCCTCAAGACCGCCGTCAGGTGGGGTCGAACGAACCTAACCACCTGAAGCCGGTCCTGTTTTCGGGGAAGGCGGTTCATGCCGGGACGAAGGGGTCCGAAAACAGTCTCCATCGGACCTCAGATCGTCCGACCCGACCTGTCTAAAATGTCTCGAAGGCGGCCCGATAAGGCCTCTATCCGGGGCGAATTCAATTCATCCAACCGATATTTCATTTTGTTGGACCAGTTCCTGCGCTCGGAGGTGGTGCCGGGTACGTTCTGTTGACGCTCGTCACGAAACACATCTTCCTGACTCAGGAGAAACAAGCGGCACGGCGTGTTCGCCAGAAAACCCATGACAGCCCAATACATCTCCTCATCGGGCCCGGACGGCGCCTGCTCTCGATCGTAATCCTTTGAAAGAAATCCTTCCTTTTCCAGCAGATCGACGAGCCGTCTCCGGTCTTCGCGGCGATGGAGCCACGCCTGTTCGTAGGCTCCCTTATCCGGAAACAGGTTCAATTCCCGCCGGATTTCGATGTCGTTGCCTTTAAAGAATCCTTCCAATGTAGGCAGGTCGTGCGTGCTGAACGATACCACGGCCTGCTCGGGATAGCACCCGGCTGGACGAAAAACTCCTGATTCATCCTTTTCAAACATAAGCAGTCGACAGGCAAGGACGCCCCGACGTGCAAGCGTCTCGCGGATTTCACCGGGCACGGTTCCCAAATCCTCCCCGATCAAAAGGGTGCGATTGCGTAGACTTTCAAGGCACAGAATTTTGGTCAAATCTTCAGAATAATCCGATACATAAGCCCCTTCCGCCGGAGTTTTTCCTGATGGAATCCAGAACAGATGGAAGAAGCGCATGACATGGTCTATTCTCAACGCGCTATCAGGTCGGCAATTCGTCCGCAGTTGCCGGATCAGGTGCCGGTAACCGCTATTGCGCAGTTCATCCTTTGCAAACGGCATGAATCCCCAGTCCTGCCCCAGGGGCGAAAAGCCGTCCGGCGGCGCTCCGACCCGGACCCCATCCACATAATGGTCGGGGTATGCCCAGGATTCGCACCCACATCGATCCATGGCCAAAGGAAAATCATGATAGATGCCCAACAGGAGTCCGCGCTCGCGGGCATGCGCCTCGACCTCTCTCAATTGCCGCAGAAATTCCCACTGAGTGTACTGATAGAACCGCACTTTTTCAGGGTTTTCATGGAGAAATTGCCGGGATCCCGTACCCTCGGGATGCCGAAACTCATGGGACCATTCCTGCCAAACCCAGATGGGAGGCGTGCGTTGTTCGAAATGAGCGCTCAGCGCCATGTAGAGGGCAAAATGCATCAAGGGTTCGCCTTCCCGTTCCACGAATCGGGCGAAGTCCTGCTTGCGAGGGTGATCGTCGGGTAGGGTTTCGAAACACTCGAAAGCGAGATCGAGGAATCGATATTTGATTCGGGATACCTCTTCATATTGAACGAACTCCGAGTTCCGCAAGCGATTCAAAACAGACTGCGTTTCCGGATCTCCCAGGAGCGAGCGCGCTTCGGCGGAAACAGCCAGATCGGGGACGGCCTCCATATCCAGATAAATATGATTGAAGTAGTTCGGGCTTAAAGGAAGGTAGGGACTGACGTTGTAAGGGCGACGGTTGTGCAGGGCATGTAGCGGATTGACTCCGATCACCGCTCCACCCAGACGATCCCTGACCCAATCCACGAGGTGCTTGAGGTCCGTCAGGTCTCCCACACCCCAATTCCGCTCGGATCGCAGGCCATAGAGGGCCACGCTCAATCCCGCCGTCCTTTTGCCTTGCCTCAGCATCGGCGGCGCATAGGCCCGTTCGGGACACAGGATCAACCACATTGTGTGCTCATGGGTGTTGGAGCCTGAAGTTATATCGATTTTCAGGCGGTAGTATCCCTGTGTCAGCCCCGGCGGAAAAGGTACGCCAAAAGCCGCATAGTCTCGATTACGGTGACGAAACGTTTCCAGCCGGACGATTTGGTGCGCCTCGTAGACGGTGAGTTCCGACCGGTCGGCCTCGTCCCGGATCGTCACGGACACGCGAAACGGGACCGGTTCCTCACCCGACAGAGGGAGCCTGAACGACAAGTACTTAGGAACCGTCCCCAGTGTTTCCACGAGAACGGGCGGACCCACGGCCGTCTCCCGCCGCTCGATCAATCGGAGGCTCACCTGTTCCAGTTCGGCTTCGGAAGCCACTGGAAACCCCATGGCCTCCAGAATTGCACGCTTGGTTTCGTCTCCGATCACGCGATGGTTTCCCCAGGAGTCCCGGTACTCGGGTTCGATACCGGAGAGAGTCGCCAGATCTTCCAAAACCGGCGGCTTGCATGCATCCATATGGCTGCTCCTTCGAATGAATTTCAACCCGGTTCGTCTCACATATCCCAGATTCAAGCTCCGATCAAGGAGAGGGAAACCCGTTGGATACGGAATATCGTATACGGTTATTGAAGTCGCCGGACTCAGGGTTTAATATAAAAAGAAATTCCGTGTACTGTTTTCGGCATTCGTTTTCCGGAAATATTGAGCAGGGAAGTGTCGTGCAGGGAGGAGACAAGTGACCAAAATGCCGCAAGCCGGAAAGCCGGCCGGTTTTATCGGAAGTGAATCTTTTCCGTATTCCGACGCTTTCATGGGCCACGCTATGAGGCCGGAAAATGTGGGGCTGATGGAGACTCCGGACGGCTGCGGCGCCCTCGCCGACACGTCGGGCTATAAAATGGAGATTCATTTGCGGATTGTCAACGGCAGAAGCGAAGAGGCCGAAGTCTTCGGAGCGCCATGAAACTGACCGCCGGCGATGTGATTCGCGAACCGGACGGCCTGCCGCCGGCATATGAACGCTACGCGCGTCTCGCTGTGGCGACTCTGCGGGTGGCGATCCGCAACTACAGGAAACGCCGGAAGGAGCTATGGGAGTATTTGTACGATTTGGGACATTAAGCGATGGCGCCGATAGGGTTCCGTCATCGCCCACACCGTTCTTCAGAACCGGTTAGGGTGTTCCGTTATGCCCTCCATCCTACGCCGAATCTTCTATCCCGTCCCCCTGCACATAGACGCCTGAGCGCACGAATAGCAATGAAATGAGGAATCATCGAGTCCATCAGGTTGAACGGACAGATCAGACACTCCGACCGGCGACGTTCCTTTGAATTTCCTGTGATCCTTCTCATAGCAGTCATTCCACCCGTTCTATAGGCGGAATGAGAACCCCCCTGTAAACGGTTCGACTTCACTTGTCGACGTCCATCGATTCGAGCAGTTACCCCCGAGGGACCGAGTCATGCCCGAAACACAAAGAGTGCCGGGATATTTCAGTTCAGCGCTATTGACGCGTTTTAAAACATGATTAAGCTGAAAACATCCACGATTGCTGGAAATCCGGGCGGAAGAGATATGATACCGTAGTTGACAGGAACAGGGAACCGTAAATGGCTTATTTGCGGGATGATGACTTCGACGTTGAACCCCGACGCCTGTGCAAAGACCTCCGGACTTCCCGATTCTCGGAAAGCGAGGAGGTATTTAAAATGAAAGCGATTTTTCACGCGCTGGCGGTAGGCGCGGTAATCCTGTTCTTCGGATGCCCGCCTTCCTTTGTTTTCGCAGCCACCGCTCTGGTTCCCACCCTCGAATACCCCACCATTCAGGAAGCCGTCGATGCTGTTCAGAACGATGCGGACCCCGGCGAAGTGATCATAAACTCCGACAGCACGTTTGTCGAACTTCTCACCATAAAAGAAAGCGTGACCCTGAGAGCCGGCGATGGATTCGCGCCCGTCATCACATTCGCGGGTGCCTTTGCGCCGCTCACCATTCGAGCCACGCAAAACGCGAACACGGAAGTGGTCGTCCGGGGGATTTCAGTTCGGTTGGAGAATAATCACACCGCTTCCTATGCGGTTGCAATTATAAATACGGCCTCAGACGTGACGAAGACGCTCGATGTGACCCTCAACGGACTCCGGATTGTGGCGAAGGATGCGCAAAATGCGATCTCGATCGCATCCGTCGAAATAACCGGGCCCATCACGTTCACGCTGCTGAACAGCGATGTCGAGTTGGTGGGAGAAAATGCCGGCGATCCCTCCTGTCTGCGTCTGGAACCCTACAAGTACGACCTCACGTCGATCATACGCAACAATACGTTCCGCTTTTTGAACGCGGGGGGTATCAGAATCGCAGCGCCGGCTAACGATTTTATGAATTCCGCGACCATTGACGCCAATGTCTTTGAAGGAATTGTTTTCAACACGGATGAAGGCCGCTATGGCGTCCGAATCACTGGACCAAACTCTGCTCAGTCCGATAAGGCGGAAACGGAAGCCGTCATCACGAACAACCTTTTCTTGCGAACGGGACACGCAATTGGGGTCAACGGTATTCTGAGCCAGGTGCATAGCCTGGTTGCAAACAACAATACGATTGTTGAAAACAAGGAGGAAGGTCTGTTCCCTCAGGCCCAGGGGAGCTCTATGGTTCTTGCAGCCGTTGCCAACAACATCATCGCGGGCAGCCTTGGATTCGGAATTAAGGTTGAGGAAGCCGACGCCGCAACGGTGAACCTGACGGGCAGCCATAACCTGCTGTTCGATAATGCCATGGGTGACTATTCGGGAGCGGACCCCGGTCCCGGCGACCTGTCCGTAGATCCGAAATTCGTGAATCCGGGTGCGGACAATTATCGTTTGGGCAAGGAATCGCCCGCCATCGATCAGGGTACCAACAATCCCTCAGGAGGATTGGGCTCGGGAAGCGACTTGGACGGTCATACCCGGATTCAGGACGGGAACTCGGACGGAAGCGCCGTCGTAGACATGGGCGCCTATGAATATGAATCCTCAACAGCCCTTGCAGCAAACGGCATATGGAAAGACCCCACCAACCAAACGCACAACTTTTACATCCAGCACTATTCCACAGGCGCTACGGTCGTCATCTATACCAAGGATGCGGTCACGTTCTTTGCTTTTCTCGCGAATATCTCCGGATCCACGTTTGAAACGGACTCCCTCGATCCCGCTCAAGCAAGAAGGATGCGTATCCTGTTCACCTCCAACGATCAGGCCCTGGCAACCATTACGGACTACACGAACAATCCGCCCGTTTCCTTCGACGTGCCGATCCACAAGGAGTTTGACGCCCTAAGGACCCAGCACTCGGGCATATGGAAGGATGAAAGCGGGTTGTTCAACCTGTACGTGCAGGACTACAAAACCGGATCCACGGTGATGGTCTATACGTTTAACGGCGTCGATTTCCAGGCGTTTCTGGGCGATATCACCCTGTTTGCTTTTTCGGCCCTAAATCTCGCCGACCAGAGTGAGGAGTTGGGCATGGTGTTTGCCGGACCGGACAAAGGGACCGTTACCGT